>NZ_JBZWBG010000014.1:0-190049 GCF_058680555.1 Pseudomonas sp. YA1 | reverse complement strand
TCATTACTTGATGCACCGCTACAACTGGATCAGGCCGCATCAATTCAACGACGGGTTACCACCTGCGGTGGCCGAAGAAAAACTCAACCCACTGTCCGGGATGGGTTGACCACTACACCCACCCCATTCATCCCCTCGCGGCACGACACCAACACCACCTCCCCGGAGGTGCGCCATGTCTGACACCCTCCTCCAACCCAGCCGTTTCACCCACCACCATCGGGTCCTGCACGCCGTGCTGCTGGATGAGGAAGGCTGGTTCGTGCTCTCCGACCTGGTACGGCTGCTGGGCCGTTACCTGGGCGGTCGGGCGCCGGCGGCGTTGTGTGACGAGGCGCCATGGCCGCTGGCGACGGCGGAGCAGCGCGAGCGCTTGTTCGCCCTCTGCCATGCACTGGAACGGCACCTGGATGCCGATCAGTGGCGGCTCGCCTGGCTCCATGACGAACGCCACGGGCCACGCCAGGACTGCCTGGTCAGCGAGTCCGGGCTCTACGCTCTGCTCTGGCTCGCAGTGCCTGGCGCGGCACGGAGTTTGCGCCGTTGGGTCAGCGGCTCGGTGCTGCCACGCCTGCGCAGCCAGTCCCGCCCCAACGCCACGCCCCAGCGCGCCGTGCTGCACTGGAAAACCGCCGAGATCGACACCCTGCACTGGCAAGGCAAGACCTGGATCCCCCTCTCCGACTGCCCCCAACTCCTCGACAGTCCACGCCCGCTGATCCGGGCCTGACCCCGTCATACGCCCTGAAAGGAGTCAGGGCTTGAAGCAACAGAGTGATCTTTTCCCTCATGACCACTAAAAATCTAGGTTTTTCCAGTAACGCTCTCTTTCTTTACAACTATCAGGCCAAGGAAGAGCACTCTATTGCCAAATAGAATATTTTAAATTTAAAAAGAACCCCCATGCAGCAGGACCTTCCTCTACAATCTATAGTTAGGCGTAAACCCCAATAAAATACTCCAATCCAACCGGAAGCTTTTCGCCTATAACCTCCTCAATCCTTACAACATCATCATTCTTAATAGGATATTCACCCTCAATATTCTCACCCTTCTTCCAACGCATCACCTCCATAACTTGCGAAATATATTCGAAAGGAACAGTTTTTTCATATTTCAAGGACTCATCATTTCCCGATGGTAGGTACCCAGAAATCAATACAGTCATGTTTCTACACTCCTTTTTGGATCAGCAGACTTCGTGCGAGCACCAGTATTAGAATCAAACCCTCCCAAGTGCCACCCTCTCTTTTCATACATCTCAAAACTGCCATGCTGAGAATCCCATTTATAGATATTCCCTTTTATCCTTCCAGCGCTTCCGCAACCCACCACCACCTTGAATAGAAGTTTTTGGCTTAGCTCTCAAGGCGTCGGGGAAGGCAGGTAGTGTTGCCGGAGCAGGATAGTAATACACAAGGCTTTCAATTCAAAATCGCAGACTCACGCATTTTGCGACTGACGCACTAACTGACAATTCGGCGATTTACATCTGCTCTCGAAGCATGGATTGGCTAAGAAACAGGCGAAGCCCATAAACTGACTTCGCCTGATCTATATCTTCGGATATAAAGGATCATCAGCTAGATATATTTATATTTCTTCAAAAGCCCTCTAACTTCCTGCTTTAGCTCCTCTTCATTTATCTCACCATCATTATCCTTCGGTCCATCCGTGAAGCAATCTGCCATTCCAAACATAAGCCTGAGGCAAGCGCCAAGATTATCATCATCCTTTTTCAGCAATCCTGACGCACCTTCGCTACGCCACATTTCAAAGAATTTTTTTGTGAAACTCTTTCCGCTTAACGATCCATCCAAAAAATTTCTTGCAAGATCAATAAGTGCCATGCTCATTTAAAGCACCTCATTCTCAAAATAGTTTTTTTCCTGTTTGCTTCCTGGTTCAAGATACCACCCTGACAAAAACATTCCATCCTCTTTGATAACAACCACAATATTAGTGTCAGGACTGTAAAATAATTGGATCCTTGATACCTATGACAAACCCCTTGCAAATTATGTCGTGCTTTATCGAAGCGCTCCTGCCTTATCTGCATGACTTCTTCATAAATGTACGATTTGGCGTTGTCGCCTTCAGCTTCCCGCTGGACTCCCTTGACCTTACGAGTCATCCGCTCGTAATCTTCCGGCCACAACGCTTGCTCCATGCGCAACGATGCCTGACCCAGCAAATGCAGCAGGCCGAACAGGCGCATATCGTTGGTGGCAACGATGTGTTCTCGAATCCACTCTTGGGTTACTCCGCAGGCCAGATGTGTTTCTGGCGTTGATGTGCTGTCATAGTCGGCTCGGAATCCCGCTTCTTTGGCGAGCTGTGCCCAGTGCTGGCCAATGCCTGGATGTTGGATGTACTCATTTGCTCATCCACTTGCGCAGCAGGCGCTTTTTCAGGGACGCGCGTTCTTGCGGGTTGTGTCCCTTGAGGTTAGCGACACGATCTGCCGTAGCAGCCTGGCGTATGAGGGGCCAGTAGGAACGCCCATCCTTACGTGGCACCAGTGTTATTGACCTGACTTTCCAGTAGGGAGAGGTGGGCTGCTGGCCAACGTGGAGAGCTCGCTACGGCAGCTCGTGCGCCCGACGATGGGTGTTTTGCGGTGGTTGCGGCTCATAATGTGATTGTCTTCAAGAATATTCAGGACAGACTGTCAAGATAGAGCAGCGTCAACATGGAACAAGCCCCGTCGAAACGGGGCTTGTTGATGGCCAACTAACCGGCCTTAAAGCCAGGAAGCCCCTTGGAAGCACGCCATTCTTTAACTTCCTTTACAACTCCAGCTGGGCTATCTTCTCTATTTTCGTTGGGGTAGTAAAGAAGGTCTGAGCCGCTTGGGTGTTCCGTTAGTTTTTTAAATTCAAGCACGGCTTGAATATGAGACTCCTCGGTAGGGAACTTTTTCTTATTGTTTGTATATATGTCTTTAACAAACTCAAGAAACTCTTTTTCCGTATATTCGGAAATCTTGGACTTCATATCACTTCCCTCCCTTGTGGATTTCTATATGACGTTTTGGCGTTACTGCAACAAGGTTCCCCATATTGTAAACGCCGCCTCCATCTGCTATTCGAACCTTGTGGTGGATTTCGATCTTTATTCTCCCGCCAGCCTGTTCTGACTCTCTGACATAAGGAGCACCTCCATCTCTCATTACAGCTAAACTACCAGGATTAAACTGTTTACTTAACTCAGGATCATTAGCCACAGCTATCCAGAATTGTTCCCGAAAGTCCCGCCAGTTTTTGAATGTCTTACCACGTAGTTTATCCGCAATCTGGCTTGGAATTGGAGCCCCCTCACCTTGAGAGGCGGCGCCGAGCCAATTACCGCTGACGGGCTGTCCCTTGCCAGTCGCAGCACCAGGTACATCCCGCGGATCCCTGAACATCACATAGATCGGCTTGATCCCCGAGTCGGCCGGGAAGCCGATGATCAGGTCTTCCGGTAGTGTAATCACCCCAGGATAGGTTTCCGGGGTAGCCTTCACCGGTGTAAGGGTCGCTCCCTCATATACCGGCACCGGCTTCGGTACGACCGGAGTGGTACTCGAAGGGTTCTGGTTTCCGGGAGGACTCGCCGGCGTCCAGGTCAGGATAAGCGGCGGTGCTTCTGCGACCGTAGAGGGAACCGTAACCTCGTACAGTCCTGTTGCGGTGTTATAGGCCGCCATCCGGACTGGAACGGCTTTCGGAACGCTCACACCATCGGTGCTGACCACCGAAAGGGTCGTCGTGCTGCCCCGTGCCTCGTTGGTCAGTCGCATCGGCAGATCGACGGTACCACCTGCTTTTGCAACCGCGTTCAGATTTACGCTTGAGGGAAGCCCCAGCTTGTTGGCATCCATGCCCAGGGCGTAACGAACGCTATCGGGCGTTTGGTCCTGCCATTGCTCGGCAGTCCGGGAGGAGTAGGTCAGACTGGCAAAGCCCACGGCCATCACCGAGGGTGCTGAAACCAGGACCCGGCCCAGGACGGCAATCGCATCGGAGATCGCTTGAGCAAGGGATGCGGCGCCTTGTGCGACCTGGATCAGACCCCGGCCTGCGGCGGTGGCGACAACGCTGCCATTGGCCGGCATGGCATAGGTATTGGCAGCTCTTATCGCCGCTTGCTGGCGGGCCTGCTCTTCGGCTTTGCGTTTGGCCTCAGCCGCTGCTTGTTCACGCGCCTTGTTTGCTGCGGCCGCCTCAATACTTGCTTTGGCGGCGGTCAACGTATTCATGCGGATCTGGAGACTACTGATCGCTTCGGTGAAGAGTTTTACGTTATAAGCTGCCGCGAGACCTTCCATTTCCCTGTCGAGGAAGCGCATATAGGCTTCAGGTCCGTTAATATTGCCTTCTCGCACCGCTTGTTCACCGATCTCTTCCGCCGTACGGGTAAGGAAATTCTTTGCACCCAGGCTGGTAATCTTCTTCTGATTCAGCAGTAGTTTTTGATTCTTTTGCTGGAGGGCGTTTCCAACGATGGTCAGACTGCGGTTGATGACGTCCAATGGTGCAAGATTCTTTGCCGGACCAAGAGCGGCATCAGCCTTATCCAGCTCGGCTTGTACCGACGCCTCAAGTTTTTTCTCGGCATCTCGGAACTGAAGCTCGATCTCCCTGCGTTTTTCTTTAACCTGAAGAGGAACATAGCGTCTGGGGTCAACGCCCAGATCAGCATAACTTTCAAACTCTTGCCAGCCATTTTCAGTGGACGAATCCAAGCCGTGCTCTATAGGTCTGGCAATGGGGCCAATGCCGGTACCTCCCCCAGGGCCGTAATAAACGTCTCCGCTTGCCGTGACAGTTGTAGAGTTGAAGTGGATAAGGTCAGCAATGGGTCGTGCCATATGTATCTCCTACTTCCATGAGTGCATGGCTTATTATTTACGTCGAATTAGACTTTTTAAACGCCCCTTGCCAAATGAACGCCAATACACTGGAAATACACAGCAATCAAACTGCAATATCCCGTATCCAATGACCCAGAAGGCCCATCCTTGGCCATTCCCTTCTACGAAACGACCTCGTTTGCGCATGCGCCCATCCAGCGGTCATTTTCTGCACGAAAACCTCATCTACCCCTGCCAGTCACGGAAGCCGCATACCTTCAGTTCATTAACGAACTCCCACTTTCAAAATTCATCCATGCCGCCCCTTCGCGAGCTTCCGGACAAAACCACGCTGATTGCGAGCCCAGCGTTTTTGATTGCAAGCCGCTGCACTTGGTCAGGCCGTTTCCGCAGCGCATGAAGTCCTGGCCGATATACCGGCAGGGCCAGCCATCGTTCGACGAATAAAGCCACCTCAGCCATGATGCCCTTTCCATCCCCAGCGGAACCCCGACATGGACGCCAAAGCTCTGCTCCTCGGCAGCCTCTGCCTGGCCGCCCCATTCGCCGACGCGGCGACGCTCGACAATGCCCTCTCCGCCTGCCTCGCCGCCCGGCTCGGTGCACCGCACACGGCGGAGGGCCAGTTGCACCTGCCACTCACCCTTGAGGCCCGGCGCTCCACCGGCGAATGCGGCTGTACCTCAGCGCTGGTGCGATATCGGCTGCTGGCCATGCATGCCAATGCGAAGGCACAGGTCCTTCAGGAAGGTCTGCTCGACGGTCGCTACGAAGGCGCCCGTACCCTAACGCTGGCAGCGGATGCGCAACTGGCGGCCGACAGCACGCTCGTGGTACGTCTTGGTTGCGCCGTCGCCGAATGACCATCCACCGACCCAGCGAGGTTCGCGATGCACCTGCTTTACCCCTCCGCCCCCGACCGCAGCAACGCGGTCGATGAACTCTTCGCCGAGGAATATGACGCGGCCCGTTCGGCAGGCTTGGCCTGTTCGCTGTTCTGCGACGAGGAACTGGAGAGTGGACGCTTTCGCGCCCGCCCGGAGTTTCCGGCAAACACCCAGGTGCTGTATCGCGGCTGGATGCTCACACCGGAAAACTACGCTCGCCTGCACGGCGCGATCCTCGTCGCTGGCGGACGGCCCCTGACCAGTCCACAGCAATATCGGCACTGCCATTACTTGCCGGAGTGGTATCCGCTCTGTGAGGACCTCACGCCGGCGACCCTGTTCCTGTCCAGGAACGCCGACTTCGAGGCAGTGTTGGCGCAAAGCCCGTGGCGCGCCTGGTTCGTCAAGGACCATGTGAAATCCCTGACCACCCAGCGCGGCTCGAAGGCCACCAATGCTGCGGAAGTGCGGGAAGTCCTCGATTCGATCGAGCGTTATCGAGGCACCATCGAAGGCGGTGTATGCCTTCGGGAGTTCGAGGCGCTGCGTGCGGAAACCGAGGAACGCTACTTCGTTCTTCACGGCCGCGCTCACGGGCGTCTCGATACCGTCCCGCCGCTAGTGGAACAGGTGGCACAACGTATCGATTGCCCGTTCTTTTCCGTCGACGTGGTCGAGTCGACCAGTGGCGAGTTGCGCCTGATGGAACTCGGCGATGGCCAGGTCTCCGACCGCAAGCAATGGCCCGCCGCACGCTTCGCGGCGATGCTGGCACAGGCATAGTCGGAACCGCTGCAATCCCAACCCGACCAAGCTCCCCTTGATCGATCCCGAGGGGGCTCGTCACTCGCGCAGTGCCTCGACCACTTACTCTCATCCGAAGCCCAGGAACGGTTGTCCGTCCCCTCGCCCATGGATATTTCTTCCACTCTGCAATCCAGTTCATAAATCCCATAAAAGCCCTCTTCCGCTCCCCGCCAGCCTCCCCGCATCCCGCACCCTAGACGCCCCGCCGCTCTCCGCCGGCTCGCCCGACAAGAAAAACCAACCGCTCGATCAGCCTCATCCTTCACCCATCACAGGAGCCATCGCGATGCACCTGACACCCCATTGGATCCCCCTGGTCGCCAGCCTCGGCCTGCTCGCCGGCGGCTCGTCCGCGTCCGCCGCCGAGGAAGCCTTCGACCTCTGGAACGAATGCGCCAAAGCCTGCGTGCTCGACCTCAAGGACGGCGTGCGTTCCAGCCGCATGAGCGTCGACCCGGCCATCGCCGACACCAACGGCCAGGGCGTGCTGCACTACTCCATGGTCCTGGAGGGCGGCAACGACGCGCTCAAGCTGGCCATCGACAACGCCCTCAGCATCACCAGCGACGGCCTGACCATCCGCCTCGAAGGCGGCGTCGAGCCGAACAAGCCGGTGCGCTACAGCTACACGCGCCAGGCGCGCGGCAGTTGGTCGCTGAACTGGCTGGTACCGATCGGCCACGAGAAGCCCTCGAACATCAAGGTGTTCATCCACGAACTGAACGCCGGCAACCAGCTCAGCCACATGTCGCCGATCTACACCATCGAGATGGGCGACGAGTTGCTGGCGAAGCTGGCGCGCGATGCCACCTTCTTCGTCAGGGCGCACGAGAGCAACGAGATGCAGCCGACGCTCGCCATCAGCCATGCCGGGGTCAGCGTGGTCATGGCCCAGGCCCAGCCGCGCCGGGAAAAGCGCTGGAGCGAATGGGCCAGCGGCAAGGTGTTGTGCCTGCTCGACCCGCTGGACGGGGTCTACAACTACCTCGCCCAGCAGCGCTGCAACCTCGACGATACCTGGGAAGGCAAGATCTACCGGGTGCTCGCCGGCAACCCGGCGAAGCATGACCTGGACATCAAGCCCACGGTCATCAGTCATCGCCTGCACTTCCCCGAGGGCGGCAGCCTGGCCGCGCTGACCGCGCACCAGGCTTGCCACCTGCCGCTGGAGACTTTCACCCGTCATCGCCAGCCGCGCGGCTGGGAACAACTGGAGCAGTGCGGCTATCCGGTGCAGCGGCTGGTCGCCCTCTACCTGGCGGCGCGGCTGCCGTGGAACCAGGTCGACCAGGTGATCCGCAACGCCCTGGCCAGCCCCGGCAGCGGCGGCGACCTGGGCGAAGCGATCCGCGAGCAGCCGGAGCAGGCCCGTCTGGCCCTGACCCTGGCCGCCGCCGAGAGCGAGCGCTTCGTCCGGCAGGGCACCGGCAACGACGAGGCCGGCGCGGCCAGCGCCGACGTGGTGAGCCTGACCTGCCCGGTCGCCGCCGGTGAATGCGCGGGCCCGGCGGACAGCGGCGACGCCCTGCTGGAGCGCAACTATCCCACTGGCGCGGAGTTCCTCGGCGACGGCGGCGACGTCAGCTTCAGCACCCGCGGCACGCAGAACTGGACGGTGGAGCGGCTGCTCCAGGCGCACCGCCAACTGGAGG
The DNA here is from genome assembly GCF_058680555.1 of Pseudomonas sp. YA1. NCBI lineage: Bacteria > Pseudomonadati > Pseudomonadota > Gammaproteobacteria > Pseudomonadales > Pseudomonadaceae > Pseudomonas > Pseudomonas sp. YA1. The sequence goes on along the minus strand of NZ_JBZWBG010000014.1, from coordinate 181,845 downwards.
AGCGCGGCTATGTGTTCGTCGGCTACCACGGCACCTTCCTCGAAGCGGCGCAAAGCATCGTCTTCGGCGGGGTGCGCGCGCGCAGCCAGGACCTCGACGCGATCTGGCGCGGTTTCTATATCGCCGGCGATCCGGCGCTGGCCTACGGCTACGCCCAGGACCAGGAACCCGACGCACGCGGCCGGATCCGCAACGGTGCCCTGCTGCGGGTCTATGTGCCGCGCTCGAGCCTGCCGGGCTTCTACCGCACCAGCCTGACCCTGGCCGCGCCGGAGGCGGCGGGCGAGGTCGAGCGGCTGATCGGCCATCCGCTGCCGCTGCGCCTGGACGCCATCACCGGCCCCGAGGAGGAAGGCGGGCGCCTGGAGACCATCCTCGGCTGGCCGCTGGCCGAGCGCACCGTAGTGATTCCCTCGGCGATCCCCACCGACCCGCGCAACGTCGGCGGCGACCTCGACCCATCCAGCATCCCCGACCAAGAACAGGCGATCAGCGCCCTGCCGAACTACGCCAGCCAGCCCGGCAAACCGCCGCGCGAGGACCTGAAGTAACTGCCGCGACCGGCCGGCTCCCTTCGCAGGAGCCGGCCTCCTCGGGGCCTGGCCATACATCAGGTTTTCCTGATGCCAGCCCAATCGAATATGAATTCATCCTGATAGGTAATCCGCCTAACCTGCGTCTGCCACGCTTTCGCTCGTCCCGGAAGCGGCCATAACAATTCCAATAGCCGACGAGGACTCTCCATGCTCACCCATCGCATCGGTGGCATCCGCCTTTCCCCTTCCCCGCAGCGCTCGCCCGGAGACCGCCATGACTGATCTCCGCGATACCTCCCGCGACGAACGCCTGCTGGCGGCCCACGGCTATCGCCAGGAACTGGAGCGCGGGCTGAGCCTGTGGTCGTCCTTTTCCGTCGGCTTCGCCACCATCTCGCCGGTGGTGGGCATCTACTCGGTGATGTCCCTCGGCGCCATGAGCATGGGCCCCTCCTGGGTCTGGGTGGTGCCGCTGTGCCTGCTGCTGCAGTTCGGCGTGGCGCTGGTCTACGCCGAGCTGTCCTCGCAGTTTCCGCTGGCCGGCGGCTGCTACCAGTGGGTGCGGCGCCTGGTGGGCGACCGCCTGGCCTGGTTCACCGGCTTCCTCTACCTGGCTTCGGCGCTGGCCTCGCTGACTACCGTGGCCTACCTCGGCGGCTTCTGGCTCGGCCTGCTGGCGACCGGCGCGCCGCCGTCGGCCAACGGCCAGGTGCTCTGCGGCGCGCTGCTGCTGGCGCTGGGCCTGGCGGTGAACCTGCTGGGGATCAACCCGCTGAAGTACTTCGTCAATGCCGGGATCGTCGCCGAGGCCATCGCCTCCATCGGCATCGGCGTGCTGTTGCTGCTGTTCTTCCGCAACCATCCGCTCGACCTGCTGTTCAGCGGCCCGGGCGGCACAGGCGATGCGGACGGCGCCTACCTGGACGGCGTGCTGACCGCGCTGGCGGTGGGCGGCTGGGCCTTCCTCGGCTTCGACGCCTGCTCGCAGATTTCCGAGGAAACCACCGATGCCCGCGTCTCCACTCCCCGGGCGATCCTGCGCTCGATGCTGGTGGTGGGACTCACCGTGATGCTCACCGCCTTCGCCGTGACCCTGTCCTACCAGGACATCGGCGCGGTGGTCAGCGGCCAGGTGGTCGACCCGGTCACCCCGGCGGTGGTGGACGCCTTCGGCGCCTGGGCCGAGCGGCCCTTCGTCGCAGTGGTGCTGATCGCCTTCATCGCCTGCGTGGTGTCGGTGCAGACCTACATCGGCCGGGCGATCTTCGGCATGGCGCGCGACGCCATCCTGCCCGGCTCCGCCCTGCTGCGCCGGGTCGACCGGCGCAAGGTGCCGATGGCGGCGATGGTCTGCAGCACGCTGCTGGCCAGCCTCGGCCTGGCCCTGGGGCTGAACGCCACGGCGGTCGGCACGCTGATCGCGTTCGGCAGCGGCGGTTTCTTCGTGGTCTTCCTGATCGTCGCCGCCTGCGCCCTCTGGGCCCGCCTCGTCGGCCGCTGGGACCCGGACAAGGGCGCCTTGCGCCTGGGACGCGCGGGGCTGGCGGTGAACGTCCTGGCAGTCGCCTGGCTGTCGTTCGAGGCGCTCAACGTCGCCTGGCCGCGGGCCAGCCTCGCCCCGCCCGACGCGCCGTGGTTCCAGGTCTGGGCGGTGGTCGTGGTGTTCTCCGCGCTGGCCGCGTTCGGCCTGCTCTACATGGTCATCGCCAAGCCGCATCGGCGCATCGCCACCAGCCTCAGCTTCGCCGCTCCGCCGGCGGACTGACCCGCACGCGCCGGCCGTTCCGGCGCCTCCTCCGGTTGTTCCCGCACGCTGGCTTCGCGCCCGGCGGGGCCCGGCTCATCCTGCTTTCACGGAGCATCGCCATGAGCGACCTGCATTACTGGAACTACCCCACCGATATCCTCTGCGGCGTCGGCGCCCTGGAACAACTGCCGAGGCGTTGCGCGCTGGCGGGCGCGCGCCGGCCCCTGCTGGTCACCGATCCCGGCATGCTCGCCCTGGAGCCCCTGCGCCTGGTGCGCGAGTGCCTGGAACGCGCCGGCATCGACCATGACCTGTTCCACGAACTGTCGAGCAACCCCAGCCTCGCTGAAGTCCACGGCGGCGCCAGGCGCTTCGAGGCCGGCGGGCATGACGCGCTGATCGCCCTCGGCGGCGGAAGCGCCCTCGACGCGGCCAAGGGAATCGCCCTGCTCAGCCGCGATCCGCACGGCCTCGAACGCTTCGAATGGACGCAGACGCTGCGCAGCTATCCGACCCTCGCCGACTACCCGCTGCTCGGCCTGCCGCCGCTGCTGGCGCTGCCCACGACCGCCGGCACCGGCTCGGAACTGGGACGCGAGGCGGTGCTGACCGACACGCAACTGGGCATCAAGCGGGTGGTCGGCCACCGCGAGCTACTGGCCGCCTGCGTATTCCTCGACCCGCGCCTGACCCGCGGGTTGCCGCCGGCGCTGAGCGCCGCCACCGGCATGGACGCCCTCACCCATCACCTGGAGGCGCTGTTCTCGCCGCTCTACCATCCGATGTCGGCGGGCATCGCCCTGGAAGGCGTGCGCCTGGTCAGGCAGCACCTGGAAAACGCCGTGCGCGACGGCAACGACCTCGCCGCCCGGGAAGGCATGCTGGTAGCCTCGGCCAGCGCCGCGGTGGCATTCCAGAAGGGGCTTGGCGGGGTCCACGCCCTGGCCCACCCGCTGGGCGCTCGCCATCACCTGCACCACGGCCTGCTGAACGCCGTGCTGCTGCCCTACGTTCTGCTGGCCAACCGCCCGGCGATAGAAGCCGACGCCGCGCGCCTGGCGCGCTACCTGGAACTCGACGAAGCGAGCTTCGACGGCCTGCTGGCGTGGATCCTCGAACTGCGCGCGCGCATCGGCATCCCGGCGAACCTCGCCGCCCTCGGCCTGGACGGCGAGGACGCGCAATGGGTGGGCGAGCAGGCGCTGGCCGACCTGTCCTCCTCGGCGACCAACGCCCTGCCGCTCGATGCCCGGGATTATGCGCGCATCTACCGCCAGGCGGTGGCCGGGACTCTCGCCTGAGCGCTCAGGACGCCAGGCCGTGGACCTGCAGCAGGTCGTCGATGAAGGCGCGGGCGGCTTCGCTGAGGGGGCGCCCGGCATAGACGATCATGCTGTGCTCCACCGGATAGCTCAGCCGCTCCGGCAACAGCGCGCGCATCCGCCCGCGCTCGATCCAGGCTTCGGCGTAATGGGTCGGCAGGTAGCCCAGGTGGGTGCCGGCCAGCACGGCATGGGCGACCGCTTCCATGTGGTAGGCGGTGGCGCGGCTGCGCGACGGGCGTAGCGGCAGGACCAGGTTTTCCGGCAGGAAGCCGTGCATCACCCAGTCGCAGGCGGCGATCCGCTCCAGGGTCGGCTGCGCCTCGGCGAACAGCGGATGGCGATCGCCACAGAACACGCCGATCTCTTCGCGATACAGCGGGCGGTATTCGAGGCTCGGCCGCGAACGGCTGAAATAGGAGATCGCCAGGTCCAGCTCGCCTTCGATCACCGCCAGTTCCAGCTCGGTGGGCGAATTGACGAAAAGGTTCAGCTGGACATCCTGGTCGCGCCGCTGGAAGCGCGCCAGCGCATCGCCGAAACGGGCCTGGGGCAAGGTCGCGAGATTGTCCGCCAGGCCCAGGTACAGCTCTCCGACCAAACGTCCGGACAACGCCTGCGCCTGGTCGCGAAACAGGCCGATGGCGTCGAACATCGTTCGCGAAGCCTCCAGCACCCGGCGGCCCTTGGCGGTCAGTCGGAAGCCGCCCTTGCCGCGCTCGCAGAGCCGGTAGCCGAGGCGCTTCTCCAGGCTGGCGATGTGCATGCTGATGTTCGACTGGCTCATGTTCAGCTCGGCCTGGGCCGCGGTGAAACCGCCGCACTTCACCACGCAGGCGAAGATGCGCAACAGACGCAGGTCTAGGTCGGTGACGTTTCTCAGCATGGCGGTCCGATCCGGCGCGAGGTCCCGCAGTCTAGCCGAGCGCCGCGACACGCGGCCATCCAGCGGCGGCGCACGGCGCGCCAGAGGCGCTGGCACATCATCGAAAATCTGGTCTATTCCAATTTCTTGAAAATACGCGAAAAAGTCCCGCCCAAAGGTGCAACCAGCACAAGAAAACGCACCAATACCGGGCAATCCCTCGAAAAAATCGAATGGTTTCGCTCTATTTTTGGTCTAGACCATAAAAATACCCGGTGCTAGATTGACCTTCGCCAGCCGGCCCAGCCTGTCCGGATCGGCGCCACGCACCGCCGCCACACCTTCACAATCCATCTCAGCCTCGGCAGGACCGAGCAGGAGCGCGCCGACAGCCAACCTTGCGCACGAAAAAAGCCATGGAAAAGGCATCTGGCCTAGACCATGCATCCGGACAGCTTTGCAGCAGCACAACAAGAACAACCTCCCCGCACTGTCTAGACCCATAGGGACCCACATGAACAACCACAACGGTACCCTGCACCGTGGCTGGCAATCGCTCCAGCGCTGGCGCATCCAGATCTTCGTCATCACCTGGTTGGCCTACGCCGCCTTCTACTTCACCCGCAAGGCCTTCTCGGTGGCCAAGCTCGGCATCGCCGAAGACCCCTCCTTCGAACTCGACAAGAGCGCTATGGCCGATCTCGATGCCCTCTACCTGGCCGCCTACGCCGTGGGCCAGTTCATGTGGGGGGTGTTCGCCGACCGCTTCGGCACCCGCGTGGTGGTGCTCGGCGGTTTGCTCACCTCGGCGCTGGCGGCGCTGGCGATGGGTACCTTCGCCACCCTGCCGATCTTCGCCGCCTGCATGGTGGTCCAGGGCCTGGCGCAGTCCACCGGCTGGTCGGGGCTGTGCAAGAACATCGGCGCCTTCTTCGCCACCTACGAGCGAGGCCGCGTGCTCGGCCTGTGGAGCACCTGCTACGCCTTCGGCGGGCTGGTGGCGACGCCGTTCGCCGGCTGGTGCGCCTACCGGTTGACGCATGACTGGCGCATGGCCTTCCTGTCCTCGGCGGGAGTGGTGCTGGCGGTGGCCGTGCTGTTCTTCTTCCTCCAGCGCAACCGTCCGCAGGACGTCGGCCTGCCGCCCGTGGAGGCCGAGGCCGCGCCCCCCGCCGACGCGCCCCGGCCGAGCCATTCCGGCGCCCTGCTGAAGGCGCTCAGGAATCCCCACGTGCTGGTCCTCGGCATCGCCTACTTCCTGCTCAAGCCGGCGCGCTACGCGATCCTGCTCTGGGGCCCGGTGATCATCTACGAACGCATGCCGGAGATCGGCAAGGTCGCCTCGGCCATCGTGCCTTCGGCCTTCGAGGTCGCCGGGCTGGCCGGGCCGATCCTCATCGGCCTGGCCTCGGACAAGCTGTTCGGCGCCCGCCGCATGCCGGCCTGCGTGCTCAGCCTGGCGGCGCTGACCCTGAGCCTGGCGCTGTTCGTCCCGGCGATGCAGAGCGGCAGCCTGTACCTGGTGGTCGGCCTGCTGTTCATGATGGGCGTCACCCTCTACGGGCCGGACTCGATGATCAGCGGCGCCGCCGCCATCGACTTCGGTACCAGCGAGGCGGCCGGCACCGCCACCGGCTTCGTCAACGGCTGCGGCTCGGTCGGGGCGATCCTCGGCGGCCTGCTGCCGGGCTACTTCGACACCCTCACGGTGTTCTTCGTGTTCACCGCCACCGCGCTGCTCGCTAGCCTGCTGCTGGTGCCGTTCTGGAACAGCCGGCCGGGCGCGCGCCGCGTCGAACCGAAGGCGCATGCCGGCGGGCCGCTGCTGGCGGCCGGCAAGCCGCGTTGAAACCTCGCCGAACCACCGCCCGGCGCCAGGCGCGCCGGGCCAATCCCTAGCGAACAAGGAACCGCCTATGCCACTTGCCCTCTTCGACCTCGACGACACCCTGATCGACGGCGACTGCGCGACCCTCTGGGGGCGCTACATGACCGAACTGGGCTGGGTCGAGAAGACCGCCTTCCTGCACCAGGAACGCCGCCTCATGGAACTCTATGCCGAGGGCCGGCTGGCCATGGAGGACTACATGGACTTCAGCCTGGCGCCCATCGCCGGCCGCACCCCGGCGGAAATCGCCGGCGCCGTCGAGGATTTCGTCGTGCGGATCGTTGCGCCGCGCATCCACGCCGACGCCGTGCGCTGCCTGGAACGCCACCGCCAGGCCGGCGACCGCCTGCTGATCATCTCCGCCTCGGCGCACTTCCTGGTCAGCGCCATCGGCCGCCGGCTGGGGGTGGACGAGGTGCTGGCGATCGACATCGAGGAGCGCGACGGCCTCTACACCGGGCGCACCCGCGGCACCCTCACCTACCGCGAGGGCAAGGTCCGCCGCCTCGATGCCTGGCTGGCCCAGGAGGGCGAGATGCTGGCCGGCGCGACCTTCTATTCCGACTCGCGCAACGACCTGCCGCTGCTTTCGCGGGTCGACCGGCCGCACACGGTGAACCCCGACCCGGCGCTGCTCGGGCACGCCCGCGAGGCCGGCTGGCCGGTGCTGGAATGGCGCTGAGAAGGCGCGTCGCGCTATACCGCCGGCGGCCCGGAAGCATTACCCTGTAGCCCCCCCCCCGGAGCCCCAGCGGAGAAGCGTCGATATGCGCGACGAGCCGTCCCGACCCCTGACGGTGATCTACCAGTCCCTGCGCGAGCAGATCGAGCGCGGCCTGCTCGCGCGCGGCAGCAAGCTGCCCAGCGAACGGCAGTTGAGCGAGCTGTTCTCGACCACCCGCATCACCCTGCGCGAGGCGCTCGGCCAGTTGGAGGACCAGGGCCTGATCTACCGCGAGGAACGCCGCGGCTGGTTCGTCTCGCCGCAGCGGCTGCTGTACAACCCGCTGGTGCGCAGCCACTTCCACGCGATGGTCGCCGACCAGGGCCGGGTGCCGGAGACCGAGGTGCTCGGTGCGGCGATGATCCCGGCCAGCGTCGACATCTGCCAGCGCCTGGAGCTGCCGGCGCTGTCGCGGGTGTTCCAGATCCGCCGGGCGCGGCGGGTCGACGGGCGGCTGGTGCTGTACGTCGAGCACTACCTGAATCCCGCCTACTTTCCCGGCATCGAGCGCTTCGACCTGACTCGCTCGCTGACCGATCTCTACGCCAACCACTACGGCATCCGCTACGGCCGGGTGCGCTTCGAGATGGTCCCGACCATCCTCCCGGCGGAAGCCGCCGGGCCGCTGCGGGTTTCGGTGGGCAGCCCGGCGCTGCAGATCGTGCGGGTCAACCGCGACCAGGCGGGCCGCCTGATCGACTGCGACCTGGAGTACTGGCGCCACGACGCACTGCAGGTCAACGTCGAGGTGCCCGAGTAGCGCTCCGCGGTCCTGTTCCTGGTGCATGCATGACCGCCTGGCGGGTTTCCCGCCGCTTCCAGCGCATTGGTCGACCGCTGGGCACGCTGCGTCGACGCTGAGCGGTTGCCGCTGACGGCACGGCCTGCTAAAAGCGGCGAAAACATTCGAAAATGCGATACGACCATGAGCGACAGTGAAAAATCGAATAGCCGCCTGTTCGACCTCGACCTGCTCCGCGCCATCGTCACGGTGGCCGACTGCGGCAGCTTCACCACTGCCGCCGCGCGCCTGCACTCGACCCAGTCGACCGTCAGCCAGAAGGTTCGCCGCCTGGAGGAAATGGCCGGACACCGCCTGCTGGAGCGCGGCAACCGCGACGTGTTGCCGACCGACGCCGGCGATACGCTGCTCGGCTACGCCCGTCGCCTGCTGGCGCTGAACGACGAACTGGCCGAGGCGCTGTCCGGCGCCACGGTGGCGCTGACGGTGCGCATCGGCGTGCCGGACGACTTCGCCGCCGGCCGTACCACCGAGCGACTGGCGGCCTTCAACCGGCGTTATCCACAGGTCAAGCTGGAAGTCACCAGCGGCATGAGCCGCGACCTCAGCGCCAGCTACGACCGCGGCGAACTGGACCTGGTGCTGCTCAAGCAGCGCCGCGCCAGCCGCGAGGCACTGGCCTGCTGGCCGGAAAAGACATGCTGGGTGGACAGCGCCAGGAACCCCTGCATCGACCTCGACCCGCTGCCCATCGTCACCTTCCCGCCGCGCGGGGTCTACCGCGACGAGATGATCGCCGCCCTGGAAGCGGTCGGCCGGCGCTGGCACATCAGCTTCACCAGTTCCAGCCTCAGCGGCCTGCAATCGGCCATCGCCGACGGCATGGGCATCGGCCTGCTGCCGTTGCGCGCGGTGAGCGCAGGCCACGCGGTGCTGCCGAAGAACGCCGGGCTGCCGGCGGTGGACGTGTTCGAAGTGGCGCTGCTGCACCGGCCGGCGGCGGATCCGATGGTGAAGGCGCTGGCGCGCGTGCTGTCGCGGGTGCTGGCGGAAGATACCCGGAGCCGGCCCGCATTCGAAAAATGAATATGCTGGATTCCAACATTTAATTTGTGCATGCGCTAGGCGCTGGATATCGTTGCCGTCAGCAACGGCTCGCGCCCGCCCGTTTCGCTCCGGCGGCGCGTGCGCCGGCAGCAAGACAACAACGAGGAAACGCTCCATGTCCAAGTCCAGCTACTACGCGCCGCACGGCGGGCACCCGGCACAGACCGAGCTGCTCACCGACCGGGCGATGTTCACCGAAGCCTATGCCGTGATTCCCAAGGGGGTGATGCGCGATATCGTCACCAGCCACCTGCCGTTCTGGGACAACATGCGCATGTGGGTGATCGCCCGCCCGCTGTCCGGCTTCGCCGAGACCTTCTCGCAGTACATCGTCGAACTGGCGCCCAACGGCGGCAGCGACAAACCGGAGCAGGATCCCAACGCCGAGGCCGTGCTGTTCGTCGTCGAAGGCGAGCTGAGCCTGACCCTGCAGGGCCAGGTCCACGCCATGCAGCCGGGCGGCTACGCCTTCATTCCGCCGGGCGCCGACTACAAGGTGCGCAATACCACCGGCCAGCACACCCGCTTCCACTGGATCCGCAAGCACTACCAGAAGGTCGACGGCGTACCGCTGCCGGAAGCCTTCGTCACCAACGAGCAGGACATCCAGCCGCTGGTGATGCCGGACACCGAAGGCCGCTGGAGCACCACCCGCTTCGTCGACATGAGCGACATGCGCCACGACATGCACGTCAACATCGTCAACTTCGAGCCGGGCGGCGTGATCCCCTTCGCCGAGACCCACGTGATGGAGCACGGCCTGTACGTGCTGGAAGGCAAGGCGGTGTACCGCCTGAACCAGGACTGGGTCGAGGTAGAGGCCGGCGACTTCATGTGGCTGCGCGCCTTCTGCCCGCAGGCCTGCTATTCGGGCGGCCCGGGGCGCTTCCGCTACCTGCTGTACAAGGATGTCAACCGGCACATGCGCCTGACTCTCAATGCGCCGCATTGAGGGCGGGACAGGCTGAAAGGGAACCCGGCGCCATGGCGCCGGGTTTTTCGTTTGCGGAAGGCGCCCAGCCCGTCGTCAGCTCCGGGCGCGGAGGACTTCAGGGCGAACCGAACATGGCCGTCCAGTAGATTCCCGCGTCGCTCTTCGGATCGGTGGCGTAGGCCGCGCCCAGCTCGCGGTAGCCGGGGTTCATCAGGTTGGCGCAGTGGCCCGGGCTGGCCAGCCAGCCGTCGACCACCTTGTCCACCCCGTCCTGGCCGGCGGCGATGTTTTCGCCGATCAGCCCGCCGCTGTAGCCGGCCAGCTCGGCGCGGTCGCCGGGGGTGCGGCCGTCGCGGTCGAGGTGGTCGAAGAAGTTGCCGTTGGCCATCGCCCGCGAATGCGCTTCGGCGGCGCCGCCAAGGGTGGCGTTCCAGGCCAGCGGCTGGGCCGCTGCGTAGGGCTTGCCACCGCACTGGCGGGCTTGCCCGCGGGCGGCGTTGATCCGTTCCAGGAGCTTCTGCCCTTCCGCCTGCCAATCGCCCATGCCGCCGCGCAGCAATGGCCGGGCGAGGACGATGCGCCAGTCGCGGTCCTGGCGGCTGACGCCGACGTCGACGAATTGCGGGTCGAGCACCACGCGGCAGAAGCTTTCCTGCAGCGCCTTCATCGCCGCGCCGGCATCGCGCGGCCCGGAAAGGCTGATCGACTGCACGTTGACCATCGGGTAGGCGGCCTGCGCCATCGCCTGCTGCAGGTCGCCGGCGGCATTCACCGGCAAGGCCAGGCGCGGGTCGGCGGCCAGCGGCGGCAGTTCGCCGCTGGCCTGCCCGCCGCAGGACTGCACCTGGCCACGGTAGGCGTTGATCGCCTCGACCAGTTGCGCCTCGTCGGCGGCACTGGCGGCCGCTGCGAGCGCCAGTCCGAGCGTCAGTACGGCCAAACGCGGGATGCTTGGGATTGCCATGAAAATCTCCTCGATCTGATGGCGCCTATGATGCGCGATTCCGCGGCGCGCCGCCGCATTCGACCGGAACCCGGCGCCGGCGTTGCAGGCTCAGGCCGGCGCTTCGGCGAACGCCTCCACCAGCCGCTCGATCACCGCGCGGACCCGCGCGGTGTGGCGCAGGTCCTTGTGGGTAACCATCCACACCTCGTATGGCCGGCGTCGCTCGCGCTGCGGCCAGACCCGCACCAGTCCGTCGTGCTCGCCCATGTACAGCGGCAGCTCGCAGAGCCCCAGGCCACGCGCCAGGGCCTGGCGCACCATCATGTTGGAATTCACCGCGATGACCACCCGGCCGTCGCGGATCGGCTCGCCGCCCAGGGTCAGTTCGCGCTGGCTGTGCCAATAGGGTTCGTACATCACCAGGTCGTGGCCGCGGAAACGCTCGCCGGGCACCGGTACGCCGTGGCGCCGCAGGTAGTCCGCGGAAGCGAACAGGCCCATGGGCCAACTGGCGAGTTTTCTCAGGATCAAATCGGGATTTTCCGGCCGCAGGGTGCGAATCGCGATGTCGGTCTCGCGCTTGGGCAGGTCGACCACGGCCGAAGCGCTGTCGAGCAGCACGCGGATATCCGGGTGTTCAAGGTGCAGGCGGGCCAGGGCGGGTAGCACGAAGTCGACGGCCAGGGAGTCGGTGGTGGACAACCGCACCTCGCCGGACAGTCGGTGGTCCATCCCGCGGGTCCGCCGCAGCAACTCCAGGGCCGAGCGTTCCATCTTCTCGGCCAGTTCGAAGGCCGCCTCGCCGGCCGGGGTCAGCAGGTAGCCGGACGAGGTGCGCAGGAACAGGGTCGAGCCCAACGCCGCCTCCAGCGACGCCAGCCGCCGGCCCACCGTGGCCTGGTCGACGTGAAGCGCGCGGGCGGCGCCGCGCAGGGTGTGCTCGCGGCAGAGCGCGAGGAAGACGCGGGTGTCGTCCCAATTCATGGCGGTTTTCCTGATGCATTTTCGCATCAGTCTAATGAAAAAGCGCTGCGCGACCACGGCATCCGCGCTGATTACCATGCGAACCAGGTCCGAACCATTTTCCCAGGAGCATGCGATGAGCAGTACGAACCGATTTCCCGAACGAATGACCGCCATCGAGATCGCCCGGCCCGGCGGCCCCGAGGTACTGGTGGCGACCAGCCGGCCGCTGCCGACGCCCGGCCCGCGCGAGGTTCTGGTCGAAGTCCGCGCCGCCGGCGTCAACGGTCCCGACGTGCTTCAGCGCAAGGGCGTGTACGACCCGCCGCCCGGCGCCTCGGACATTCCCGGCCTGGAGATCGCCGGCACGGTGCGGGCGGTCGGCAGCGAGGTCAGCCGCTTCGCCGTCGGCGAGGCGGTGATGGCGTTGATTCCCGGCGGCGGCTACGCGCAGTTCGCGGTGGCCGACGAGCGCACCACCCTGCACCTGCCCGACGGCCTGAGCATGGAGGAAGCGGCGGCGCTGCCGGAAACCTTCATGACCGTCTGGGTCAACCTGTTCCAGCGCGGTGGCTTCAAGGCCGGCGAGACGCTGCTGGTCCACGGTGGCGCCTCCGGCATCGGCACCACCGCGACCATGCTGGGCAAGGCCTTCGGCGCGGCGAAGATCTTCACCACGATCTCCAGCGAGGCCCAGCGCGAGGCCAGCCTGCGCCTCGGCGCTGACCTGGCGATCGACTACACCGAGCAGGATTTCGTCGAGGAAGTGCTGCGCGGCACCGAAGGTCGCGGGGTCGATGTGATCGTCGATATCGTTGCCGGCGACTATGTGACGCGGAACTACCAGGCGGCGGCGATGAACGGACGGATCGTGCAGATCGGCGTGATCAAGGGCCAGGCCGCAGAAGTCGACCTGTTCCCGATGCTGAGCAAGCGCCTGGTCCATCTTGGCTCGACCCTGCGCTCGCGAAGCCACGACGAGAAAGGCGCGATCATCGCCGAACTGGAGCACCAGGTCTGGCCGCACGTGCGCGCCGGCACTGTCCGGCCGCAAGTGTTCCGCACCTTCCCTCTGGAACAGGCGCGCCAGGCCCACGAACTGATGGACTCCGGCCAGCACATCGGCAAGATCGTCCTCACGTCCGCTCCCTGAGGCGGCTCAGACCTCGATATCGCCCAGGCGCAGCGCCCGCGCCACCGCCTGGGCGGTGGACGCCGCGCCGAGACGGCGGCGGGCGGCACGCAGGTGATTCTCCACGGTGCGCTCGGAAATCATCAGGATCGCCGCCACCTCCGCTTGCTGCTTGCCCAGGGCGATCCATTGCAGGACTTCCCGCTCGCGCTCGCTGAGCGCTTGCGCATCGCCCGCCGGCACGGGACCGCGCAGGCGCTTCAGGGCGAAAAACAGGATCGGGCAGAAGGCCTGGGCGGCGAGCTTGCAACCGGCTTCCAGGTCCAGCCGCTCGCCGGCAAAAGACACCGCGCCCTCCAGGCCGTTGCGGCCGAACACCGGCACCTGCATGCCATTGACCTGGCCGAGGTCGCGGACCCCACGGACGATGCGGTAGGTCATGCGCGCGGGATCCTCCGAGGGGCTCTTCGACCAGAAGAACGGCTCGTCCAGTTCGAGGATGTGCCGGGTGACCGGACAGTGCAGAAGATAGGCGTCGCGCTCCTGGGCGCTGCGCCCCTCGGCCCAGTCGCCATGGACGAAGAACAGCTCGTCGATCAGTTCGTCCTCGCCGGGGCGGGGGAACAGGCTGCAGACGATCACCCGGTCGAAGCCCAGGCGTGCGGCGAACTCCACCATCTCGCGGCAGACCGCCTCGGTGGTAGCGGCCTTGCGCAGCCGGGCGACGCTGTCGAAGAGAAGGCTGGCGTAGTCGGTCATGGCGCGGGCGTTCCTGGCTTTTCCCGCATGATCCCCGGCTTGCCGGCAAAAGCCCATAGGGGAAAACCCTCAGGCGACCGATCGTGGGTTAGGGGATTTCCCCTATTTCGCCGGCCGGCGACCCCGCCTATGGTCTTGGTGCGACCTCCATCACGCAGAAAGGAACGAGCCATGAGCAACGAGCGCGATACCAGCAGAACCCCGACGCCCGACCACGCCGAGCACAACGCGTTCTTTCCCTCGCCCTATTCCCTGAGCCAGTACACCTCGGCGAAGACCGACTTCGACGGCGCCGACTACCCGACCCCGTACAAGGGCGGCAAGAAGGTGCTGATGATCGGTACCGACGAACGCTACATCCTGATGCAGAACGGCAGCATGTTCTCCACCGGCAACCACCCGGTGGAAATGCTCCTACCGATGTACCACCTGGACAAGGCCGGCTTCGAGTTCGATGTCGCCACGCTCTCCGGCAACCCGGTGAAGCTGGAGATGTGGGCGATGCCCGGCGAGGACGAGGCGGTGAAGAGCATCTACGCGAAGTACCTGCCCAAGCTGAAAGCGCCGCAGAAGCTCGCCGACCTCCTGGAGCAGGCCGTCGCCGACGACTCGCCGTACGCCGCGGTGTTCGTTCCCGGCGGCCACGGCGTGCTGGCGGGCATTCCGCACAGCCGGGAGGTGAAACGGCTGCTCAATGCCTTCCTCGCCAAGGACCGCTACATCATTACCCTTTGCCACGGTCCGGCCTGCCTGCTGGCACCGGCGGTCGAGGAGAAGCCGGAGGACTACCCGTTCAAGGGCTACGAGATCTGCGTGTTCCCCGACGCCCTGGACACCGGAGCCAACCTGGAGATCGGCTACATGCCGGGCCCGCTGCCCTGGCTGGTGGGCGAGAACCTGCAGAAGCTCGGGGTGAAGATCCTCAACAAGGGCATCACCGGCCAGGTCCACCGCGACCGCAAGCTGCTCACCGGCGACAGCCCGCTGGCCTCCAACAACCTTGGCAAGCTGGCCGCCAAGACCCTTCTCGAAGCGTTCGCCCGCTGATTCCCCGCGGCGCCCCGTCCGTGCTCCACGGACGGGGACATCTCCCGCTCGTCCCGGCGTCATCGAACTTAAACCGGGCAGGCGCAGCATCGTCCTTCAGGAAGAGGAATGGCGCGTTGCCCGGCGCCGTCCGGCGAAAGACGAATCGATGACCGCACAGAAAGAAAACTCTGACAGCACACCGACTAGTCGTCCTCCCTTCCCGCCGTTACGGTTCCGGGCTTGCGCACAAAGCCGAACCCAAGGGGGCCCCTCATGTCACTGCCGCCGTACCTCCAGCCCGGCGACAAGGTCGTGTTGTACGACCAGCACTGCCGCTTCTGCACGCTCTGGAGCGGTTTCCTGGCACGCCGCGCCGACCACCGGCTGAAGCTGCTTGCCGCGCAGTCCGCCGAAGGTCTGGCGATTCTCGATTGGTTCGGGCTGGCACCCGATCATTTCGACACCTGGCTGTTCGTCGACGGCGCCTACGCCTGCGACGACAACGATGCCCTGCTCGAGGTGCTGCGCCTGTTGCCGGGCCCCTGGCGTCACCTGCGCTGGCTGCGCCTGCTGCCAGCCTGGCTGCGCGACGAGTGCCACGAGGCGCTACGGCGCAACCGCTGGCGCTGGTTCGGCCGCCAGCGCCCGCCCCTCCGTCGTCGCTCCTGGCGTCCCCGTCGGGCCTGACGCCTCTCCGCACTGGCCGTGGCGGGTTATGCTGCCTGCGCACCAGCCTGCGGACCCATACCTGCCATGGCCCTTGACCCGAGCCAACGCCGACGACTGCGCCACGCGCTATCCGACGCCTTCGTCGACACTCTCTTGGAGCCCGAGGATATCGCCCGGCGGATAAAGGGCGTCGACCCGGCGTTGCTGGAACGGTTGTTCTTCGAGGAGGTGGCGCCGGTCTGCCACGGCAACCTGCTCAGCCCCGCTCCGGCGGTCTGGACCGCCTTCGACGAGGCCTGGCTGGAAGAGGCCATCGAGCGACGCCTGGCGCGGCAAAGGAGCAGCGCCCTGCGACGCTGGCACGAGCGCTGCCTGGTCGCCTGGCTGCGATGGCGATACGCCGACACCTGGCGCGCGATCGCCGGCGCTCTTTGAACGAGCGCCTCAGCGAAATACCGAATGGATGAGCTTGCCGGCCTTCTTCGTGTCGACCGCCTGCTGGCGTACCGGCGGCAGCGGCTCGCGCTTGTCCTTGTCTGCCTCGTTCATCTGCGCCACCCAGGCGTCCACCCGATCGCGGCTGACGGCGCCGTAGTTGAGACGGCAGCTGTCGACGAGGGTCTTGCCCTTCTTCTCCTTGTAGCTGCACTGCACGCGGAAGTCGCCGATGTAGTTGGTGGCGAAGCTCTCGGCACGGAACGGCGCGGAGAACGGCTTGGAGGTATAGGTCTCGTAGTAGTAGTCGGTTTTGGTCAGCGGCGTAGAACGACAGTTGGACTCCACGTTTACCGACGTGTGGGTGACGCTGCGCTTCCTTTTCTGGACCGTCTTCTCCAGCGCCTCGCCGTTGGCCTCGCAGCGCTCCTCGTACGCACCGGTCTCGCGGGTGACGGTATAGGACAGGTACCTCACCTCGAACTCGTAAAGCTCGTAGTAGCGCGGCGTCAGTGCGAGGCTGAACAGCTCGGAGTACGACGAGGTGGTGACGTGGGCCGCATGGGTCTTGGAGGCGGGATCGCGGAAACGCAGGGTCAGGCGGGTGGACGGGTCGTTGCTGCCGGTGTTCTCGAAGCCGACCACGCCGGTGACGAAGCTGGGCGGATCGCCGGCGCGCATGGAGAACCAGGACGACACCGAGCCCTGGTTCGCCGGGTTGATGTTGCAGCCCGCCAGCGATGCCATGCAGGCGAGCACGGCAGGTAGCTTTCCTTTTCTGGGCGTCATTGAAATCCCTTTGCTCGCGACAGGAGGAAAATATCGTTAGGAAACAACGTTGGAGGCCGGCAAGGATACCCGACTGGCGCACGGGTCGCATCATTATGACATCACGCCGCCCGCCGGCGTTGCCGCGACCGTTCGTCGAACCTGTGAATTCCGGTAGTTTCCCTTGCCGTCGCTGGCGTCCCAGGATCGGGATTTCCTGTGTTCGCCGGGAGGATCCTGGCGTGTCCACGACCAGCCTCTGCCCCTCCGCCACGCGGGAACACGGTCCCGGCGCGAAACGCGTCCTGCCTCTGCTGTTCCTCACCTGCCTGCTGGATGCCGCTGGCGTCGGCCTGATCGTGCCCCTGCTGCCGACGCTGATCGGCGGCGTGGCGCCGCTGGCGGTCCGCGACGCGGCCACCTGGGGCGCCGCCCTGGTGATGACCTTCGCGCTGCTGCAATTGTTCTTTTCGCCGGTCCTCGGCAGCCTCAGCGACCGCTTCGGACGCCGCCCCGTCCTGGTCCTGGCGATGCTCGGCTTCGCCCTCAGCTATCTGCTGCTGGCGCTGGCCGACAGCCTCTGGATGCTGTTCCTCGGTCGCGCGCTGGCCGGGCTCACCGGCGCCAGCGTGGCCACCGCGATGGCCTGCGCGGCTGACCTCGGCACGCACGGGCAGCGCACCCGGCACTTCGGCTGGCTGTACGCCGGCCTCGCCCTGGGCATGATCCTCGGCCCCGCCCTCGGTGGGCTGCTGGCGGTGCACGGCACGACGCTGCCGCTGTTGCTGGCCGCCGGCCTGTGCCTGCTCAACGCCCTGCTCGCCGGCCTGTTCCTCGAGGAAACCCTGCCCCCCGCGCGACGCCGCCGGCTGGATCCGAGGCGGATGAACGCCTTGCGCTCGATCAGCGGCCTGGCTCGGCAACCCGGGGTCGGACGCCTGCTGGCGGTGCTTGCCCTGGTATTCCTCGGCCTGCAGGCGGTGATGGTGGTCTGGCCGTTCTTCGTGATCGAGAAGTTTCACTGGAGCAGCGCCTGGATCGGCTACTCGCTGGCCCTCTACGGCGTACTCGCGGTGCTCGCCCAGACCCTCGGCGTGAACCTCTGCAAGCGGCGCCTGGACGACGCCCGCCTGCTGCGCCTGGGCCTCGCCCTGCAAGGCTGCGGCCTGCTGCTGTTCGCCCTGGTCGACTCGTCATTCTGGCTGGTCTGCGCGCTGCTGCCCTTCGCGCTCGGCAGCCTCGCCACCCCGGCCATGCAGGGGCTGCTCTCGGCCCGCGTGCCGGTCGATCGCCAGGGCGAGTTGCAGGGCGTGCTGAGCAGCCTGATGAGCCTCGCCGCGATCGTCGGTCCGCCGCTGATGAGCGGCCTGTTCCACTGGGGCAGCGGTCCGCTCGCGCCAGTGCCCCTGGCCGGCGCGCCATTCCTCGCCGGCGCCCTTCTCGTTCTGGCCGGGCTGGTCCTGGCCTGGCAACTTCGACCTACGGGAGAAGACCGATCATGGACCGGATAGACATGGGCGTGCTGGTGGTGCTGTTCAATCCTGGCGACGACGACCTGGAACACCTTGGCGAACTGTCGGCGGCCTTTCCGCAACTGCGCTTCCTCGCCGTCGACAACTCGCCGCACAGCGATCCGCAGCGCAACGCCCGGCTGCGCGGGCAAGGCATCGCCGTGCTCTACCACGGCAACCGGCAGGGCATCGCCGGCGCCTTCAACCAGGGGCTCGACACGCTGTTCCGGCGCGGCCTGCAGGGTGTGCTGCTGCTCGACCAGGACTCCCGTCCCGGCGGCGCCTTCCTCGCCGCCCAATGGCGCAACCTGCAGGCATGCAACGGCCAGGCCTGCCTGCTCGGTCCACGGATCTTCGACCGGGGCGACCGGCGCTTCCTGCCGGCCATCCACCTCGACGGGCTGGCGCTCAGGCAACTGTCCCTGGACGGCCTGACGACCCCACAGCGCACCTCGTTCCTGATCTCCTCCGGCTGCCTGCTGACCCGCGAGGCCTACCAGCGCCTCGGCCACTTCGACGAGGAACTGTTCATCGACCACGTGGACACCGAGTACAGCCTGCGCGCCCAGGCGCTGGACGTGCCCCTGTACGTCGACCCGCGGCTGGTCCTCGAGCACCGCATCGGCACGCGCAAGACCCACCGCCTCGGCGGTCTCAGCCTCAGCGCGATGAACCACGCCCCGCTGCGCCGCTACTACCTGGCGCGCAACGGCCTGCTGGTCCTGCGCCGCTACGCCCGGTCCTCGCCGCTGGCCCTGCTGGCGAACCTGCCGACCCTGACCCAGGGCCTCGCGGTGCTCCTGCTCGAACGCGACAAGCTGCTCAAGCTGCGCTGCCTGGGCTGGGGCCTGTGGGACGGCCTGCGGGGGCGCGGCGGCGCACTGGAGCGCAACCGCCCGCGCCTGCTGAAGCGCCTCGCCGGTCCGGCCGTGGCGTCCGTAGCTTCCGGCAAGGCCAAGGCCTAGTCGGCGAAACGCATTCCCGCATAGGGCGCTTGCCGGCACGCCGCGAGCCGGCTGCGCAGGTCGCCGACGTGGGCCTCCAGGCGATGGCCGTCCGGGTCGAGGAAGTAGAACGAATCGCCCTCGCTGCGGTTCTGCTTCCATTCGCGCACGCCATGCGCGCGCAGCTGCGCGGCGAAGCGGGCGAAGTCCGCGGCGGCGATGCCGAAGGCGTAGTGCGTGTAGTCCGCGGCCGGCCCGCCGTACTGCGGCTCCCGGGACAGGCACAGCCACAGCGAACCCAGTTCGAGATAGGCGCCCTGGTCCCAGCGCGCTTCCAGGCGAAAGCCGAGAAGATCGCGGTAGAAGGCGATGCTGGCCGGCAGGTCGGCGACCGCCAGGGTCAGGTGATTGAGACCGGTGAGCATGGGGGCTCCTTGCAAGGTGTGGCGGGAGGTCGATTCAGGCACGTCCCAGCCAGTCGCCGCGGATCATTTCCATCAGTTGGCGCAAGCCGGGTTGCGGCTGGCGTCGGCTCGGATAGTAGAGGCAGAACGGCGCGCCCATCGAGGTCCAGTCCGGCAATACCAGTTGCAGCCGGCCGCTACGCAGCTCCTCGGCGATTCCCACCTCCAGGCAGTAGGCCAGGCCGACACCGTCCAGGGCCGCGGCAACCGCCGTATTGCTTTCGTTGACGCTGAAGGGGCCGGGCACGTCGACCTCGACCATCCGCTCGCCGTCGCCCAGTTCCCATTTGTAGAACGAGTTGTCGCCCAGGCGCATGCGGATGCAGGCGTGCCGCAACAGGTCGTCCGGCCGCTGGGGCACGCCGTGGCGCGCCAGGTAATCGGGCGACGCGGCCACCACCCAGCGCAGCTCCCCGGTCAATGGCACCGCGACCATGTCCTGGGGCACCGTGCCGCCGTAACGGATGCCGGCGTCGTAGCCGTCGGCGACGATGTCGACCATGCGGTCCTCCACCGAAAGTTCCAGTTGCAGGTCCGGATACGCCTCGGTGAAGCGCCTGAGGACCGGCCCCAGCAGCAGCCGCGAGGCATCGCGCGGCACGTTCAGGCGCAGCCGGCCCACCGGCGAGGTGCGATAGGCATCGAGTTCGCCGAGCGCCTCGCCGATCACCTGGAAACCATCCTCCAGCTTGGCCGCCAGCGCGCTGCCGGCATCGGTCGGCACCACCGAACGGCTGGTACGGTTGAGCAGCTTCACCCCGAGCCGCGCCTCGAGGTTGCGCATGCTGTGGCTCAGCGCCGAGGTACTGACACCCAGCTCCTGGGCCGAGTGGCGGAAGCTGCGGCGCCGGACGATGGTCATGAAGACGTTCAGGTCGGCGAGTTCGGAACGGGTGAAAGCCGGCATTCCAGGGCTCCTGGCAGTTCTCGGAGGTCAATGCAGCATTGAGCCACATTCAATCTCGGGTGATCTAGAGTAATCGCTCCGTGCCGCCGAGCGCATTGCCGGCAAGCGTTTTCCCGATCTGCAGGAGTATTTCCATGAGCGTTGAAAGCATTCGCATCGAGGGTATCGACACGCCGGTCTCGCGCATCGGCCTCGGCACCTGGGCCATCGGCGGCTGGATGTGGGGCGGCGCTGACGACGCGACGTCGGTGGAAACCATCCGGCGTGCGGTGGAATCCGGGATCAACCTGATCGACACCGCGCCGGTCTATGGCTTCGGCCATTCCGAGGAGGTCGTCGGCAAGGCCTTGCAGGGCCTGCGCGACAAGGCGGTGATCGCCACCAAGGCGGCGCTGGAGTGGAGCGACGCGGGCATCCACCGCAACGCCTCCGCCGCACGCATCCGCCGGGAGGTCGAGGACTCGCTGCGGCGGCTGAAGACCGATCGCATCGACCTGTACCAGATCCACTGGCCGGACCCGCTGGTGGCGCACGAGGAAACCGCCGGCGAACTGGAGCGCCTGCGCCGCGACGGCAAGATCCTCGCCATCGGCGTGAGCAACTATTCACCGGAACAGATGGACGGGTTCCGCCAGTTCGCTCCGCTGGCCAGCGTGCAGCCGCCCTACAACCTGTTCGAGCGCGCCATCGACGCCGACGTGTTGCCCTACGCCGAGCGTAACGGCATCGTCGTGCTGGCCTACGGTGCGCTGTGCCGCGGCCTGCTTTCCGGACGGATGAACGCCGAGACCCGCTTCGATGGCGACGACCTGCGCAAGTCCGACCCGAAGTTCCAGCAGCCCCGCTTCGCCCAGTACCTGGCAGCGGTCGCGCAACTGGAGGAACTGGCTCGCGAGCGCTATGGCAAGTCGGTGCTGGCCCTGGCCATCCGCTGGATTCTCGATCGCGGCCCTACTGTGGCACTGTGGGGGGCGCGCAAGCCGGAGCAGTTGAACGGCATCGCCGACGCCTTCGGCTGGCGCCTGGACGACGAGGCCATGGCCCGCATCGAGCGGATCCTCGCCGAGACCATCCAGGATCCGGTCGGTCCCGAGTTCATGGCGCCGCCCAGCCGCAACGCCTGATCGGACGGCCGGGGCGGCAACGCCCCTGGCCGCTGGCCTGACGGAGCGGCGGAAGGCAAAATGGCGGTTTTTCTCAAGGACTGCCGGATCAGTTATGGAAAACGTCTACAAGACCCCGGAAGCGCCCCTGGTGGAAACCCACGGCGCGAAGCGGGCGCATTTCTTCGTCACTTCCCTGGGCAAGATGAGCGTGCTCTTCCTCGTCACCCTGGGGCTGTACGGCGTGTACTGGATGTACAAGCACTGGAAGGCCCAGCAACCGCAGATGGAACGGCGGATCAGCCCGGTATGGCGGGCGATCTTCGGCATCTTCTTTTTCCACGCCCTCGCCCGGCGGATCCACCAGGCCCTGCCGGAAGAGCGCCAGACACTATGGAGCCCGAGCAAGGATGCGACCTGGGCGGTGCTGCTGACGGTCGCGGCGAACCTGATCAGCCACCTCACCGACGTGGTCCCCGCGCTGGAGCCCTACTCGCTGCCCTCGCTCCTGCTGCTGCTCACGCCGCTTATCCCGATGCGCAACATCCAGCGCCAGGCCAACCTCGCCAGCGGCGACCCGCAGGGCACGGGCAACGCCGGCTATTCGGGCTACAACCTGCTGTTCATCGTGCTAGGCGCGCTCTACTGGCTGCTGATCCTGATCGGTTCCGCGGTGATCCTCTTCGGCTCGTCCCAGGGCTGAGCCGCCTCAGCCGGGAAACGCCCGGCGCAACAGTTCGGGCAGCACCTCGCCGGCCGGACCGACGAGACAGTGCTCGCGCGGATGGCGGGTGCGCACCGGTTGCGGGTTCACATGCACGACGCTGGCACCGTGCTCCAGCGCCAGTCCGGGTATCCGCGCCGCCGGCTGCACCACGCCGGAAGTGCCGACGCTGAGCAACAGGTCGCACTCGCAGGCCGCGGCGAAAGCCTCGCGCAGCGCCGCCTCGGGCAGCGCCTCGCCGAACCAGACCACGCCCGGCCGGACCTGTCCGCCGCAGGCCGGACAACGCGGCGGCTCGATCCGTCGTCCCTCTTCCGGCTCGACCGAATCGGGCAAGGCGTCCCGGTAGGCTGCCGCGCAGGTCGCGCAACGCGGCGCGTGCAGGCTGCCATGCAGGTGAAGGACGTCGCGGCTGCCGGCGCGTTCATGCAGGTCGTCGACGTTCTGGGTGACCAACCGGGTGTCGGCGATCCGTCCGCTCAATGCGGCAATCGCCCGGTGCGCGGGATTCGGCTGGACACCCAGCACCTTCAGGCGGCGCCACTCGTACCAGCCCCAGACCAGCGCGGGATCGTCGGCGAAGGCCGCGGGCGTAGCCAGGGCCGCCGGATCGTAGCGCGCCCAGAGACCGCCAAGGGCATCGCGGAAGGTGGGAATCCCGCTTTCCGCCGACACCCCGGCGCCCGTGAAGATCACCAGGCGGCGGGCGCCGGCGAGCAGTTCGACGACAGCGCGCATCTCGCTCCTCCGCTTACAGCGCGGACAACGCGCGGTATTCGTCCTGGGCATGCTGGTCGGTCATGCCGCTGACGAAATCCTGGAGCATGCGGCAGCGGTGGTAGAACTCCCACTGCCGCTGCAACGGGTCCTCCGCCACACCTTTCATGGCCTCCAGGTAAGCCTTGATCTGCTGGCTCGGCAGGCGCCGAACCAGCAGTTGCGGATGCGGCGCGGCGGCCTGGCGACCTTCGGCGAGGGCCTGGAACTCCTCGGCCGGCAGGCGCAGCAGCGGCGCGTAGAAATCCAGCAGGCCCTGGATGATGCGGTAGCCCTGCAATTCCAGGGTTTCCACCTCCGGATGGCAGAACACCCATTCCATGGCCACGTCCTTGAACGTCTGGACGATGGCGTGCGGCAGGCTGCCGTCCTCCATCAGCGCGCGGCCGAGGGTGCCGGCATGAACCGCTTCGAGGTTGTCGATGAACTGCTGGGCGGCGTGCTGGACCAGCGGGTGGATCATTTTCACCCGCAGGCGGATGAAGAATTCGCTGACCTTGTTGATCGGCTCCCGCTCGGCCTTTTCCAGCGAGTAGTCGACCATCCGCTGGAAGCTCATGTTGTCCGCGTCGCCGGGAATCGGTGCGTCCGGCGAATGGTGGACGGCAAACTTCTTCACCAGCAGATCCGCCAATTGACGGATGTCGAGGATGCCTTTTTCCACCGAGTCTTCGATATCGGCCAGGCAATAGGAGATATCGTCGGCCGCTTCCATGATGTAGGCCACAGGGTGGCGAGTGCCCGGGCGCATGCCGAGGACTTGGCGCAGTTCGTCGACGAAGGCTTCCTCGGAAAGATAGAAGCCCGGCTTCTTGTTCAGGTAGTGGTTCGCCGCTGCCTTGTCCGGCTTCGGCTCGTAGGCCGGACGCACGTACTTGAGCAGGCCGGCGGTCTGCGTGTAGGTGAGGTTCAGGCGCAGCAGCTTCACCACCAGGCGGATGGCCTGGGCGTTGCCTTCGAAATGCTTGAGGTCGGTGAGCATGCGCTGCTGCAACAGGCCGTCGCCCTGGCCCGGCGGTACGCGGCGCTCGAACAGGGCGTCGAGATTGCGTTCGAACCAATCGTTGATGGCGTACTCGCCGAAATGACCGAACGGCGGATTGCCGACGTCGTGCATCAGGCAGGCCATTTCCACCAGGCTTTCCAGCGCGCCTTCCAGCCCGTCCAGGCCGACCTCCGCGGCACGCGGGCCCAGTTGGCGGAACA
Source organism: Pseudomonas sp. YA1 (assembly GCF_058680555.1). Taxonomy (NCBI): domain Bacteria; kingdom Pseudomonadati; phylum Pseudomonadota; class Gammaproteobacteria; order Pseudomonadales; family Pseudomonadaceae; genus Pseudomonas; species Pseudomonas sp. YA1. The sequence goes on along the minus strand of NZ_JBZWBG010000014.1, from coordinate 157,643 downwards.
GCGTGCGGACGATGAAACGCCCGGTCTGCTGCACTTCCAGGGAATGGGTCAGGCGGCTGCGCACCGCCGCGTTGCGCTCCAGCGGGAAGACCTGGGTCTTCTGCTGCAGGCGCCGCACGGCGGCGGAATTGACGATGCGCCCGCGGTCGCTTTCCAACTGGTAGACGATGTCTTGCAGATCGGTATTCCCGGCATGTCCGTAGGTTTCCCTGTCATGCGGACGCTGGCGGGATATCCGCTCCTTGAAATCCACGGCCCCTGGCATCTGGCGCTGTTCTCCACTCGGTCGGCTGCGAACCCCGAGCCTAGCGCGTGGCGGCGGTTTAACCAAGGTCGCGACAATCCGTCCCACTACCGTTCGCGGTCCGCCCTCTTCCCCGGGCGGCGGCAACTGGCAGAATACCCCGCTCGGCACCAGCGACCCCCGCCGCAGAACGGGGGCGCCGCCGATCATGCGTGCGCCCATAGAAACAGGAACGTTCAGGGAGGTTCCGCATGAGCATCACATCCACCGACATCTGCCAGGCCGCCGATGCCCTCAAGGGGTTCGTCGGTTTCAACCGCAAGACCGGCCGCTACATCGTGCGTTTCAGCGAAGACTCCTTCGGCATGGACGTAGCCGACGACAGCATCACGCCCACCAGCGAGTTCGTCTGGAGTTCGGTACGCGACGACGTCATGCGCCTGGGCCGCGAGCAGTTGCAGATCCTGCTGGAACAGAACATCAACGAACGACTGAACATCGGCGAGCCGCTACTGGTCTATCTGCGCCGCCAGGACCTGCCGGAAATCACCGCACAACGCCAGTTGCGCTGAGCGCCGTCGATCGCCACCCGCGCCGGGCGCTGCGCCACGCATTATGCTGGAAGCGTCCGCCGCCGTCCGGCGTCGCGGACGCCATCGGCCATCCGGCGCGCCACGCAGGTGCTGCGTGGGGAGGTGAACGCCATGAGCAAGGGACTGAACGCGAAGAAGGAAACTCGTAGGAAACCGCTGAAAACCGCCCAGGAGAAACGCCTGGCGAAACGAGCGAAAAAACACGCTCCGGCGGCGCCGCTCGGCACCCCATCGCGGAGCTGAGCCAGGCCGGAGCGGAGCCGCAGGCGCAACCGCTCAATCGTCCGCGGCGGGGTCCAGGTCGGGGAACAGCACCTCGGTGAAGCCGAACTTGCTGAAGTCGGTGATTCGCGAGGGATACAGGCGGCCGATCAGGTGGTCGCACTCGTGCTGCACCACCCGCGCATGGAACCCTTCGACGCTGCGGTCGATCGGCTGTCCCTGCGGGTCCAGGCCCTGGTAGCGGATGCGCCGATGGCGCGATACCGCGCCGCGCAACCCCGGCACCGACAGGCAGCCCTCCCAGCCCTCTTCCATCTCGTCGTCCAGCGGGGTGATCCGCGGGTTCAGCAGGATGGTCGGCGGCACGGCCGGGGCGTCCGGATAGCGCTCGCTGCGCTCGAAACCGAAGATCACCAGTTGCAGGTCGACGCCGATCTGCGGCGCGGCCAGCCCTACCCCGCCGACGTGATGCATGGTTTCGAACATGTCGTCGATCAGCCGTTGCAGCTCCTCGCTGCCGAGCAGTTCGGACGGCACCGGCTGCGCAATGCGCAACAGGCGCTCGTCACCCATCTTGAGGATTTCCCGGATCATGCCGCCCCCTGATAAAGGTCAGTAACGTCCTACATGCTCAGCCAGAAAACCAGACAGGACAAGACGCAAAGAGCTTCCATCTCCGGCAATTGCGTCATTGGTTTGACACCGAACGGCTTTCTTTCCCGGCACATCCGGTAATATTCGCCGCACACCGACTACACTGGCCAGTCGTACCACCCCGCTACGTTTTCCTGGAGGAAACCTTTTTGCCTTCGTTGCCCACCTTGCAGCCCCTCGACCTCTACAGGCGCACCCTGGCCTGCCTGGTCCTGGCGGTTTCCTGCCTGGGCAGCGGAGGCCTGTGGGCGGACGACGCACGGACGTCGGTCGAGCAACGCAGCAACGCGGTCAGCCAGGTTCTGCTGGGCATATTCAGCTACGTGCGCTGGCCGAAGGAACCGGCGGTTCTGCAACTCTGCGTGGTCGGCCCGACCGAGTACGCCGACGGCCTGCTCCGCGGCATGGTGCAGGCCAATGGCAGGCGCGTGCATGCGGAACGCCGCGCGGTGGACAACCCGGACCTCGGCACGCTCTGCAACGTGATCTACCTCGGAGTGGTCGACGAGCGCGAGCGCCAGCAGGTGTTCCACAGCCTGGCCGGGCATCCGGTCCTGTCCATCAGCGAGCGTGGCACCGAATGCAGCGTCGGCAGCATGTTCTGCCTCAACGTCGGCGGTCCGCGCATCACCTTCGAGGCCAATCTCGACTCCATCGCCCGCAGCGGCGTACGCGTGCACCCGAGCGTATTGAAACTGGCAAGGCGGCAGGCCACTCCGTGATGAACCGTCGTCGTCGCTATACGGGTTCCAATCCATCGCTGCGCCGGGTGCTCTATCGCGCGCACCTGGGCGTGGCGCTGGTCGCGGTATTCACCGCCGGGCTGGCAGTGACCCTGGTCGGCCTGCTGACCCTGCGCGCCTACGCGGACCCCAACCAGCAACTGATCGCCCGTTCCATCAGCTATACCGTCGAAGCCGCGGTGGTCTTCGGCGATGCCCAGGCCGCCGAGGAATCCCTGGCGCTGATCGCCTCCAGCGAAGAGGTCTCCAGCGCCATCGTCTACGACCGCCAGGGGCAGCCCCTGGCCAGCTGGCATCGGGAAAGCACCGGGCCGCTGCACCTGCTGGAACAGCAACTGGCGCACTGGCTGCTCAGCGCGCCGACCGAACAACCGATCCTGCACGACGGCCAGAAGATCGGTTCGGTGGAGGTGAAAGGCTCCGGCGGCAGCCTGCTGCGCTTCCTGCTCACCGGTTTCGCCGGCATGGTCCTGTGCCTGCTGCTTACCGCCCTGGGCGCCTTCTATCTGTCGCGGCGGCTGGTACGCGGTATCGTCGGCCCGCTCGACCAACTGGCGAAGGTCGCGCATACCGTGCGCCGCGAACGGGATTTCGAGAAGCGCGTACCGGAAGCCGGCATCGCCGAGCTGAGCCAACTGGGCGAGGACTTCAACGCCCTGCTCGACGAACTCGAATCCTGGCAGGCGCGCTTGCAGGACGAGAACGCCTCGCTGGCGCACCAGGCCCACCACGACAGCCTGACCAGCCTGCCCAACCGCGCCTTCTTCGAAGGCCGCCTGAGCCGGGCGCTGCGCGATGCCAGCGAGCACCGCGAGCAATTGGCGGTACTGTTCATCGACAGCGACCGTTTCAAGGAGATCAACGACCGCCTCGGCCATGCCGCCGGCGACACCGTGCTGGTCAACATCGCCATGCGCATCCGTGGGCAGTTGCGCGAAAGCGACCTGGTGGCGCGCCTGGGTGGCGACGAATTCGCCGTCCTGCTCGCACCGCTGGCGTCCGGCGCCGACGCCCTGCGCATCGCCGACAACATCATCGCCAGCATGCAGGCGCCGATCCGGCTCAGCGACGGCAGCACGGTGAGTACCTCGCTGACCATCGGCATCGCCCTCTATCCCGAGCACGCGGATACCCCGGCGGCGCTGCTCCACGACGCCGACATGGCGATGTACATCGCCAAGCGCCAGGCCCGCGGCAGCCGGCGCCTGGCGGAACTCAACGACCCCCGCATCCTTCAGGAAGAAAAGGAGATAGACAGTGCTACCCCAGAGGCTCCACCCAAGTAGATTGCTCGCCCTCGCCCTGTTCAGCCTTGTGCTGGGTCTGACCGGTTGCCAGACCAAACCGCCGCAGACCGGCCTGAGCGCCGAGCAGATCGCCGTGCTCCAGGAGCAGGGCTTCGAACTCCGCGACGAAGGCTGGGAGTTCGGCATGTCCAGCAAGGTGCTGTTCGGCAACAATCTCGACCGTCTCAATCCCGACAGCCGCAACACCCTGACGAAGATCGCCCACGCCTTGCTCGCGGTAGACATCGACAAGGTCCGCCTGGAAGGCCACACCGACAACTACGGCGACGAAGGCTACAACCAGAAGCTCTCCGAACGGCGCGCCGAATCGGTAGCCGCGGTGTTCCGCGAAGCCGGCATGCCGGCGGCCAACATCGAGGTCCGCGGCCTGGGCATGAGCAAGCCGGTGGCCGATAACAAGACCCGCGCCGGCCGCAGCGAGAACCGCCGCGTCGCCATCATCGTTCCCGCCGAGTAATCCTGCGCTCGCGGGCTGCGTACGGCCCACCCGTACCTGGCCCGTCCATCGCCCGGCCCCGCCGCCACCCCGCTTCCGGCCTATGTTGAAGGAAGAAGCCAGCAGACCGGCGTACCGGCCGCCGCTGCCGCGGATGCTAGACTGAATGCTGCGCAAGAAACCGACAATCCCGGCCGACCTGCCGCTTGCGGGTGCTCCGGGATTCACCGACAGGGGGTATCGACCTTTGCCTGTTCGCCCAAGGAACAGGCCGTCAGACGATGGGAGGCATGCCATGAACCGGCATTACTACATCAGCGACAACCTCGACGAGCTGGAACGGCTCGAAGCCGAACTGGAAGCCAGCGGCATCGCCACCGAGCAGATCCACGTCCTCAGCGAAAAGGACGCGGAGACCGGCCAGCGCCATCTGCACGAAGTCTCTCCGTTCATGAAGAAGGATGTGGTCCGCTCCGGCCGTGTCGGCCTGTTGGTCGGCCTCGTCCTGGCCATCGTCGCCGTGGCCTTCGCCTATGCCAGCGGCTGGACGGAAACCGCCGCCGGCTGGATTCCGGTGATCTTCCTCGGCGCCGTGCTCTGCGCGTTCTGCCTGTGGGAAGGCAGCTTCTTCGGCCTGCAGCGCACCAACCGCGCCTTCCGCCCCTTCGAAGAACGCCTGCACCAGGGGCAGCACCTGTTCTTCGTCGATGTGAAGAACGCCCAGGAGCCGATCCTGGTCAACGTGGTGAGCCACCACCCGCGCCTGCAGGACGCCGGCACCGGCCCCGCGGTCTCTCCGCTGCTGCTGGGCTGGCAGCAACGCTGGCGGCAGTTCCGGCGGATGGTCTGAGCGGCGGGGCCTGCGCACCGCGCAGGTCCTGCGCCGTCCCTCCGGCTGCTAGAATATCCGGCTACCCGCCCGCCATCCCGGCCGGCGCGGCCCGTCAGGAAACTCCATGAAACTCGATAAAGCGGCAGCCATCGCACAGCTCAACCAGGCCTTGGGCATGTCCGTGCTGGATGCCGGCAACACCCTGCTCGCCCGCTTCAACAAGAGCAAGAACGTCTGGTGGTTCGATATTCCGCTCAGCCAACTGAAGGCCGGCAAGTTCCTCAACCTGCTGCTGGCGAACCCGGCCGGCGATGCAGTGGAGCACCTGAAGGTGCCCACCGGTTTCCTTCGCCAGCAGCAGGACAGCCTGGAACTGCGCGACAAGAACGCCCGCCGGCCGACCCTCAGCCTGGAGCTGAGCGCGGACCCCGGCAAGCGCCTGCGCGACGTCCGCCCCGGCGGCGCTGGCCTGGACTTCGCCCCGTTCCTCCAGCCCTGAGCGGAAACCTCAGCGCGGCAGTTCGATGCGTTCCGGGTGGATCAGGATCAGGCCTTTCTTGTAGAGACCGCCGATGGCCTTCTTGAAGGTCCCCTTGCTGACCCCGAAGAGCCGGTGGATATCTTCCGGCGAACTCTTGTCGCTGAGCGGCAGGCTGCCGCCGGCCTCCAGCAGCCGGGCGAGAATCTGCTGGCTCAGCTCGACGGCGGCCTCGGCGCCGACCGGCTGCAGGCTCAGGGCGATCTTGCCGTCCGCGCGCAATTCCTTGATGTAGCCCTGTTCGCGCATGCCGCTGCGGAGGAACTTGAACGCCTCGTTCTTGTGGATCAGGCCCCAGTGCTTGCCCTCGATGATCGCCTTGAAGCCCATCTCGGTACGCTCCACCACCAGCAGGTCGACCGCCTGGCCGACGCTGTAGCGCGGCGGCAGGTTGTCCAACTGGCGGTCCAGGCGTGCGGTGGCGGTGATGCGGTTGGTGCGCTTGTCCAGGTAGACGTAGACCACGCAGTAGTCGCCGACCTGCAATGGACGCTTCTCTTCCGAATGCGGCAGCAGCAGGTCCTTGGGCAGACCCCAGTCGAGGAACAGGCCGATCCGGTTGATCTCCACGACCTTCAGGCTGGCGAAACCGCCGACCTGGACCTTGGGCGTCTGGGTGGTGGCGATCAGGCGGTCGTCGCTGTCCAGGTAGATGAACACGTTGAGCCAGTCGCCCACTTCGCTGGGCTGGTCCTTCGGCACATAGCGCTTGGGCAGGAGGATCTCGCCGTGCTGGGTACCGTCGAGATAGAGCCCGAACTCCGTGTGCTTGACCACCTGCAGTGAATTGAAACGCCCGATGACCGCCATGTTGTCTCCCCCTGTCGAAGGGGCGGCATTCTACCGGGCGCCACGCAGGCGGGCGGAAGTTTTTGCCGGTGCGCCGACGCCGCTCATCGCCTTGCCGGCCGTTCGCGCCGAAACATCCTGAACCACGCGGACATTTCCCAAATGCCGACTGTCTACTGGCAGTAAGCACAACGATGTTTCAAAATCGTGAACCCTAAAGACTTTTTTGGAACATCCTTATCAAGGATTCTCGCTGCCGCTCATCAGGAGTTCCTGTGCGTCCACTCAGCCGTTGGCTCTCATCTTGCGGCTCGCTTCTGGCGCTGGCCGCGCTGTTCCTGGTCGTTCCCCTCGCCGGCCGCTACTGGCTCGGCTGGTCGACGCCGTTCGGCTATCTCTCGGACCTGGCCCTCGGCAGCCTGCTGGTGCTGCTCCTGCATCGACGCTCCCTGTGGTTCGCGCTCCCGGTCATGCTGCTCTGGTGCCTGTTCCTGATCGGCAATGCCGAACTGGTCGGCGCGGTCGGGCGCATGCCGGAACCTTCCGACCTCAAGTACCTGCTGGATCCGCAGTTCGTCAGCAGCTCCACCCAGGGCGGCGGCCTCGCCCACCTGCCACTGGCGCTCGGCCTCGGCGGCGCGACATTGCTTTGCGTGCTGCTCTGGCGCCGCCGCGGTCCGCGCCTGCCGCGCTATGCCTACGCGCTGCCGGCGGCGTTCCTGGCGGCGCATGTCGGCCTGCAATACCTGCGTCCGAGCGATGCTGACCAGTGGCAGCAGTACAACCTGCCGCACAAACTGCTGGCCAGCGCGCTCAGCAGTGGCCAACTAGCGGTCGAAGACTGGCTCGCCGGCGACCGTCCGGACACCCCGCCGGACGTCGCCGGGCTCAACCAACTCGACCTTTCCGGAACGCCGCTGCTGGCCGGCGGAGGGCGCGCGCGCAACGTCCTAATCGTGGCCATGGAGGGAATCCCCGGCGCATATATCGCCGCCAACCGCGCCGCCATCAACAGCAGCTACCACGAAGCGCCGATGCCCAGGCTGAGTGGCTGGGCCGAACGGGCGATGACCACCCCGGACTACGTGCTGCACAGCCACCAGACCATCCGCGGCCTCTACGCCATGCTCTGCGGCGACTACAGCAAGCTCGACTCGGGCACGCCGAAGGGCGTCGAACTGCTCAACAACCCGGCCCGGGCCAGGGAGTGCCTGCCCGCCCAGCTGCGCCAGCACGGTTTCAGCACGCACTTCCTGCAGGGTGCCGGCCTGCGCTTCATGGCCAAGGACAAGGTCATGCCGCAGATGGGCTTCGACAAGACCCTCGGGCGCGACTGGTTCCGCAACAAGTCCTACCTGGAGTTTCCCTGGGGCATGGACGACAAGGCCTTCTTCGAGGGCGCCGCGACCTACGTGAAGCAGCTGCGCCAGCAGAAGAAACCCTGGATGCTGACCCTGCTCACCGTCGGCACCCACCAGCCCTACTCGGCGCCTGCCGACTACCTGGCCCGCTACCCGAACGCCAAGCAGGCCGCGGTGGCCTATCTCGACGACGCGATCGGCGCCTTCCTCGCCGACCTGGAGAAACAGGGCGTGTTGCGCGACACCCTGGTGGTGCTCACTTCCGACGAATCCCACGGTGTCGACCAGGTGCGCCTCGCCTCGGCCTGGGGCTTCAACCTGGTGCTGGCACCGGAACAGGCGGCGCTGCCGCCGATCAAGAGCGGCGTCTACGGCCACGTCGACCTCGCCGCGTCCGTCCTCGACTATTTCGGCTACCGCGTGCCGGCGGGGATTTCCGGGCGCTCGCTGTTCCGCGACTACGCCAGCGGTCGCGAAATGATGTCCTACACCAACGGCATGCTGCGCCACCACGACGGCAAGGCCACCTTCGTCGAGTGCGATTTCCAGCAGGTCTGCCGGCGCTACCGCAGCGAGGGCTTCATCGCCGACGAAGCCGAGTTCCTCGGTCGCTTCAGCGGACGCCAGGCACGCCTGGTCAGCCAGCGCGCCGCCGTCCTCGACCACTCCGTGCAACAGGCCGGCCAGTTGGGCCAGGAGTTCCAGTTCGCCACCCACGAACGCATCCGCCTGAAGCCGGAAACCCACAACGACTGGACCGACAACCTGATCGGCGCGCAATACCTGGAGATGCCGAAGAACAGCAGGACCACGGTCACCCTGAAGATCCGCGCCTTGCAGATGGACCGCAACGGCGCCCGGGTGACGCTGAAGACCAAGGAGTTCGAACGCGACGTTCCCATACCGGTACCGGACATCCCGCGCCTGCTCAAAGGCAAGCCGCTGGACATGAGCTTCACCTTCGACAACCCGGAAGCGCGCAAGGCCTTCTCCTTCCACTTGCTCGCCGAGGGCCGCGGGATCATCGAGATCAGCGACTTCCACGTGGTCACGGCGGCCAACCCGGAACCCGTGGAAAGCCGCAGCCAGGTCGCCGAAGCGGCGAAGGAGCAGCCGTTGCTGAGCCCCCTGAAAAGCCTGTTCGCCAACCGCCCCGAAACCGAGGAAGCGGAACGCGCGGACGCCCCTCGGGAGCGCACCGTCATCCCCGAGCAGAAGGCCCTGATCCTTTCGCACTGACCGCGCCGGAGCGGCCCGCCCGGCCGCCGCGCGCTCCCCGCTGAACCCAGCGCTGTCGCTGGCGTCGAAGATTCGCAAGCAACCAGGCGAAACGGAGAACGGCATGAAGCACCTGGCATTCCTCGCCCTCGGCGGACTCCTGCTGGCGCCCCTGGCCGAAGCGGCCAGCTTCGATTGCGAAAAGGCTGAGCGAGCGGACGAAAAGGCCATCTGCGCGAACCGGGCGCTGAACGACAAGGACGTCGAGATGAGCGTCAAGTACCACTTCCTCCGCGGCCTGTTCGCCATGGGCGGCCGCGGCGCCATGCAGGACCGGCAGCAGGACTGGCTGCGTGAGCGCCGGCGCTGCGGTGGCGACACCGACTGCCTCTCCCGTGCCTACGCGCAGCGTATCGACGAGCTGGACAAGCAGTACGCGGGTATCGACAAGCCGCTCTGAAGCTAGCGTCCGCCGACGGCGAACTGCAGTTCCGCCAGGCGCGCATAGAGCGGGTTCTCGGCGATCAGACGGGCGTGGCTACCAATCGCCACCAGCCGCCCCTGGTCGATCACCGCGATGCGGTCGGCGCTCTGCACCGTGGCCAGGCGATGGGCGATCACCAGGGTGGTACGTCCGCTCATCAGGCCTGGCAGGGCCTGCTGGATCAGGTGCTCGCTTTCCGCATCCAGGGCGCTGGTCGCCTCGTCGAGCAGCAGCACCGGCGCGTCTACCAGCAACGCCCGGGCGATCGCCAGGCGCTGGCGCTGGCCGCCGGACAGGCCGATGCCGCCCTCGCCCAGGTGGGTGGCGTAGCCCTGCGGCAGACCCAGGATGAACTCGTGGGCATGCGCGGCACGCGCTGCGGCCTCGACCTCGGCGGCGCTGGCATGCGGACGGCCGTAGCGGATGTTTTCCTCGACGCTGCCGAAGAACAGCGCGGGGTTCTGCGACACCAGGGCAAAGCTGCGGCGCAAGTCGGCCGGGGCCAGTTCGACGATCGGCTGTCCGTCCAGCAGCAGCCGTCCCTGCTGCGGATCGAAGAAACGCAGGAGCAGATCGAACAGGGTCGACTTGCCGGCACCGGAAGGTCCGACCAGGGCCAGGGTTTCCCCCGGTTCGACGGCCAGGCTGATGTCGTCGATGGCCCAGTGTTCGGGACGGGTCGGATAGGCGAAGCGCACCGCCTGCAATTCGATCCTCCCGCTCACCCGCGCCGCCAGCTTGCGTGGTTGCGCTGGCGGGCGGATCTCGCTGCGCGCCCTGAGCAGCTCGGCGATGCGCTCTGCGGCGCCGGCAGCGCGCTGCAATTCGCCGATCACCTCGCTGAGGGTGCCGAAGGCCATGCCGACGATCAGGCTGTAGAAGACGAACGCGGCCAGTTCGCCGGCCGAGATGCTGCCGGCGATCACGTCGCGGCCGCCGACCCAGAGCATGATGCCGACTGCGCCGAGCACCAGCACGATCACCACGGTGATCAGCCAGGCGCGCTGGGCGATGCGCTTGCGCGCGGTGTCGAAGGCGCGTTCGACGGTGCCGGCGAAGCGCTGGCGATCCTGCGCCTGGTGGTTGTAGGCCTGCACGGTCTTGATCTGACCGAGGGTTTCACCGACGTAGCTGCCGACGTCGGCCACCCGGTCCTGGCTTTCCCGCGACAGGCTGCGCACGCGGCGGCCGAACAGCAGGATCGGGGCGATCACCAGCGGCAACGCCAGCACCACGATGCTGGTCAGCTTGGCGTTGGTGACGAACATCAGCAGCACCCCGCCGACCAGCATCAGGGCATTGCGCAGGGCCATCGACAGCGAGGAACCGATCACCGTCTGCAGCAGCGTAGTGTCGGCGGTCAGGCGCGACTGGATCTCGGAGCTACGGTTGGTTTCGTAGAAACCGGGATGCAACTCGATCAGGTGGTCGAACACGCGCTTGCGGATATCGGCGACGAAGCGCTCGCCGATCCAGGACACCAGGTAGAAGCGCACGAAGGTGCCCACGGCCAGGCCGAGCACCAGCACGAAGAACAGCAGGATGTAGCGATTGAGCAATTCGGGCGAGGCGGTGAGGAACCCCTGGTCCACCAGCAGGCGGATACCCTGGCCCAGGGACAGGGTGATCGCCGCGGTGAACAGCAACGCCACCAGGGCCCCGAGCATGCGCCAGCGGTAAGGCGCCATGAAGCGCCAGGCCAGGCGCAGGGCGATACGTTGGCGGGAGGAGAAAATGGCTGGCATGCGGCGCTCGCTCGGCGGCTGGGGTTCCGCAGGTTAGCACCGGGAACGCAGCGAGGCGATGCATGCCCCGGCCGGCAGCGCGATGATATCGACGTATATATCCGGGCAACTTAGCCGATAACTAATCGTGAACTTTTCATTATTCTCGATATAGGCGAGTTAGAGCCCCGGAGAACTTTTTCGCTCAATTAGTGCAAACATTGGAATTCATGCCGGGATGCGCGAAGGAGTTATCCACCTGGCGGTATCCTGCGTCGCCCGGGGTCGGCGGGACATCCAGCCGCGGAGACCTCGAGCAGTTCGCCGCCGGCTCGCCAATGCCGCAGCGCCTCGCTCGGGTATTGCCTAACGGACTTTATAGAAAACAGCAGGTTACGTCCGAAATCTGATCGACAATATTCAAGATGAAATAAAACGCCGCTTCGGTTATAATGAACGGCCATATTTAATGCAGAGACAGGTCCCCGGATATGGCCATCATGAAGAAAACCGTCGCGCCGAAAGCCGCCAAGCCGGCTCCCGCGGTCGAAACCCGCGAATCCATCGAAGCGCAGGTCGCCGCCTTCCTCCAGGCCGGCGGCGAGATCCAGAAGATCGCCAAGGGCGTCAGCGGCCAGGTCTACGGCCCGTCGCGGCAGATCACCATCAGCAAGAAGCGCTGATCGCCCGCCCCTCGCCGGGGACTACGAAGGGGATGGCAGGCCGGCACGCAGATGTGCCACGCTCCATCCCCTTTTTCATTGCCTGAATCCCGAGCCCTTCATGCCTGGCCATCCCGATCCACTGCACGGCGTCACCCTGGAAAAACTGCTCACCGAACTGGTCGCCCACCACGGCTGGGCGGAGCTTGGCAAACGGGTCGACATTCGTTGTTTCAGGAACGACCCGAGCATCAAGTCCAGCCTCGCCTTCCTGCGCAAGACGCCCTGGGCCCGGGAAAAGGTCGAGGCGCTCTACGTCCAGCTCAAACGCAACCAAGGCTGAAGGCTAGCGCGCCAACCCCAGGCGCAGCAATTGCCCGTCCTTCTGGTCGGTGAGCAGGTAGAGATAGCCGTCCGGGCCCTGCCGCACGTCGCGGATGCGCACCCCGAGATCGCCCAGCAGGCGCTCTTCGTGGACGACCCGGTCGCCATCCAGTTGCAGGCGGATCAGTTCCTGCGTCGCCAGCGCGCCGATGAACAGGTTGTGCTGCCAGGCCGGGAAGCGCTGCGCATCGTAGAACGCCATGCCGCTGATCGCCGGCGACTTCTCCCAGACATGGTGCGGCGCCTCGGTACCGTCGACGGCCTTGCCCCTGGCTTCGGGGATCGGCAGCAGGGTGTAGTTGATTCCATGGGTCGCCAGCGGCCAGCCGTAGTTCCCGCCGGCCTGGGGTATGTTGATCTCGTCGCCGCCGCGCGGGCCGTGCTCGTGGGTCCAGAGCTGGCCGGTCCAGGGATTCAGCGCGGCGCCCTGCTGGTTGCGGTGGCCATAGCTCCAGATCTCCGGCCGCGCGTCTGTACGGCCAACGAAGGGATTGTCCTTGGGAACGCCGCCGTCCGGATACAGGCGGACGATCTTGCCCTGCAACTTGTCCAGGTCCTGCGAGGTGCTGCGCTGGTTGTTCTCGCCGAGGGCGATGAACAGGTGGCCCTTGCCGTCGAAGACCAGGCGCGAGCCGAAGTGATGGCCGCTGGAAAGCTTCGGCAACTGCCGGAAGATCACGTGGAAGCCCTCCAGCCGTCGCTTGTCCGCCGATAACCGGCCGCGTCCCGCCGCCGTTCCGGCGCGGCCGTCCTCGCCGGCCTCGGCATAGGTCAGGTAGACCAGCCGGTCCTCGGCGAACCCCGGCGACAAGGCAACGTCGAGCAGTCCCCCCTGGCCGCTGGCGAAGACCCTGGGTACGCCTTCCAGCGGCGCCGACAACTGGCCCTCGGGACTGACGAAACGCAAGCTGCCGGGCCGCTCGGTGACCAACATGCCCTGGTTGTCCGGCAGGAAGGCGACGGCCCAGGGATAGGCCAGACCGCCAACCACCGGGGTGACCTCGACGGCGCCCAGCTCGCTGTCGTGGCGACCGGCGTCCACCGCCTCGGCCGACGGGGCGAGCAGAGCGACGGCGCTCAGCAGGATGGCATTCAAAGACAGGCCCGGCATGCGTTCTCTCCTTCCCCAAGCGAAAAACACCACTCTAGTCGCAGATCCGCCGCGCCTGGCGGTCCGCACACGGGCTGTAACAAACCCGCCCCTCAAAGCAAGGCGACCATTTCCTTGAGGGTCACCGCCCAGGTGCCCTTGGCATTGATATAGCGATAGCCGAACCGGGAACCATGCGCCTCGCTGGTGATCACCGCGTTCCAGGCCTGCCCGCGCGGCAGGTCGTGGGCCGGGTCGAGGAGCAGGAAGGCGCGCTCGCTCATGCCGATGGCCAGGCCCCAGTGGCGGATATCGCTACCCTTGCGGCCGTGGAAACCGAGCACTACCGGAAAGCCGGCCTCCAGGTATTCGCGGGTGTGCCGGACCAACCTGCGCCCCTCGCCCTTGAGGGCGAAATGCTCGGTATCGTTGATCTCGGCCAGCAGCTCCAGCAGGTCGACGCCGGTGGTGCCGACGCGCAGCAGCGGGCCGTGCTGGTCCAGCGCCTTCATCAGGCGCCCGTAGCGACTGCGACTGTCGACCCGCTCCAGGCCCTTGGCCTGGCGCCGGCGCAGTTGGCCGCGGACCAGCATCGCCATGACCAGGCAGTAGGGCCCGCAGGCGCCGTCCATGTCGCCCTGGCGCAGATGGACCTTGTCGCCATTGGCGTTGCACAGGCCGCCGCTGCCATCCTCGTCCAGGTCCCATTCCAGGCCATCGATCAGGCGTGACTGCATGAGGGTCTCCTCTCCGGTTCCTTAAGTTGGGACCGAGCGGGCGCCGAATCATTCCTCGGCGCCCATCGCCACAACGAGTAAACTGGCGGTCTTTCATTCCAGTAGCCTCGCCATGACCGACCCGATCCGCCTGTCCAAACGCCTCGCCGAACTCACTGCCTGCTCGCGCCGCGAAGCCGAGCTGTACATCGAGGGCGGCTGGGTCAGCGTCGACGGCGAAGTGATCGAGGAGCCACAGTTCAAGGTGCTCGACCAGCGCGTGGAGCTGCTGCCGGGCGCCCGCGCGGAAACGATCGAACCGGCCACCCTGCTGTTGCACAAGCCGGCCGGCTGGCGCCACGACGATTTCGAAGGTCTGCTCGCCGCGGGGCGGCGCTGGAGCGATGACCCCAGTCCCTTGCGAGCGCTGAAGAAACACTTCGCCCGCCAGCGTCCCACCCTCGCGCTGGACAGCGAGGCTTCCGGGCTGGTGGTGTTCAGCCAGCAGCACGGCGTACTGCGCAAGCTGGTGGACGACGGTGCACGGCTGGAGCAGGAATACCTGGTCGAGGTCGCCGGCGACCTGGCCGCCGGCGGCCTCGAGCGCCTGCGCCACGGCCTCGCCTACCAGGGCCGCAGGCTATCGCCGTGCAAGGTCAGTTGGCAGAACGAAAGCCACCTGCGCTTCGCCCTCAAAGACGTGCTGCCCGGCCAGTTGCGCTTCATGTGCGAAAGCGAGGGGCTGGAAGTGCGGAGCATCCGCCGCCTGCGCATCGGCGCGCTGTCGCTGGCCAGGCTACCGCTCGGCGAATGGCGCTACCTCGGCCTCCACGAACGCTTCTGAGCGCTCATTCGAGACCACGCAGGGCGCGCCCCGGCGACTGCCCGCAGACCCGCCGGTACATGGCGATGAACGCACTGTCGCTGGCGTAGCCCAGGGCGTGGGCGACCTCGGTCACCGAGCGGCCTTCGGCCAGGCGTCTCCGCGCTTCGAACAAGCGAGCCTGGGTTCGCCAGCGAGAGAAACCCAGGCCGGTCTGCTCGGTGAACAGACGCGCCAGGGTCCGCCCGCTGGCGCCGACCTCGCGTCCCCATGCCTCGATGCTCCAGCCCAGCGCGGGTTGCGCCAGCAGCGCCTCGGCCACCTTCAGCGCCCGCGCATCGCGCGGCATCGGCAGGCTCGCGGCGTGTGCCGGGGCGGTCGCCAGTTCATCGAACAGTGCGCGCAACAGCGTCAGGTGCCGCCCTTCCAATTGCAAGTCGGCTGCCCAGCCGGTCATGCGCAGGATCAGTTCGCGCATTAGCGGCCCGACCTCGAGGACCTGGACGCTGTCCGGCAGCTCGGCGAACGCCGAGGGTTCGAAGTACAGGCTACGGTAGGCGAAGCGCCCGTGAAGGACCGTGCGATGCGGCACGCCGGCCGGCAGCCAGGCGGCCTGAAGCGGCGTCAATTGGCAAATGCGCTCGGCGAAATACAGCGTGACGCTACCGGCCGCCATGTACAGCAACTGCGCGCGCCGGTGGCAATGCCAGTCGCTGCGGTGGCCGGTGCTGTCGACCTCGAGGCCGACCACCGGGCAGCGGGCGAGATCGGGATCCTCGACCCGTTCGTAGGGATAGCGCGGCACCTTGTCCTCTTCGCGATGTTTTCCGTCCTGACCGCAGCATTCTGCCAGGCGCAGGCGGCCTAGGCTTGGCTCTTTTTTCCGGAGCCATCATGCCTGACCGTCCTCGCCCTCCCCTGCTGCTGGTGCTCGCCCTGCTAGCCCTGCCGCAAGTCGCCGAAACCATCCTTTCCCCCGCGCTGCCGGCCCTGGCCAGCCACTGGCGACTGGACGACGCTACCAGCCAGTGGACCATGGCGCTGTTCTTCGTCGGTTTCGCCCCCGGCATCTGGCTCTGGGGCTGGCTGGCCGACCGCCTCGGCCGGCGCCCGGCTCTGCTCGGCGGGCTCGGCCTGGCGGCCCTGGCGACCTTCGGTGCCTGGGCCAGTACCGACTATTCCTACCTGCTTGCCTGTCGCCTGGTCCAGGGCCTCGGCCTGGCGACCTGCTCGGTGACGGTGCAGGCCAGCCTGCGCGATGTGCTGCAAGGCACGGCGTTGATGAGCTATTTCGTCACGCTCGGCGCGGTGCTGGCCTGGTCGCCGGCAGTCGGCCCCCTCGGCGGCCAGTGGCTGGCTGACCTCGGCGGGCACCCGGCGGTGTTCGCCACCCTGGCGGTGCTGCTCGCCTCGCTGGCGGCGCTGGTCGTCCCGGCCTGGCCGGAAACCCGTCCGCTGCTGGCGGGCACGCCCGAGCCCGCGACCCTGGCGATCTTCCGACGGGTCCTGGCCGACCGACCGCTACAGACGCGCGCACTGCTGGTGGCGGTGCTCAATGTACTGGTGTTCTCCTTCTACGCCGCCGGGCCGTTCATGGTCGGCGACCTGCCCGGCCTGGGCTTCGGCTGGATCGGCCTGGCCATCGCCCTTGCCGGGAGCCTCGGCGCCTTGCTCAACCGACGCCTGCCGCACACCTGGAACAGCGCTCGCCGGGTACGCCTGGGCCTGGCGCTGGCGGCCGCCGGCGCGACAGCGCAGACGCTGTTGGCCGCCGGCGGATACGCCGAAGGCCCGTACTGGGCCCTGCCGGCCCTGCCGATCTTCGTCGGCTTCGGCGTGGCGATTCCCAACCTGCTGGGTCCGGCGCTGTACGCCTACGACGATTGCCGGGGACGCGCCGGAGCCCTGTTCGGGCTCGCCTACTACCTGCTGATCGGCCTCGGACTGGGCGCGTCCACCCTGCTACCGTTCGACCGTCCCTGGCCGCTGGCGGCGTACTGGAGCCTGCTGGGCCTGGTCGCACTGCTGCTGGCCAGGCGGCTGCCGGAATGAAAGCGGCGCCAGGTACGCCCGTGCAAACCGGACGACCGGCCCGGAAAGCCGGATAGGGCGGCCGTCGCGACGCTGCTATGCTGTGATGGCACAGCGCCCACGCGGACCCGCAGAACGTGGCCAGAACGACGCTCGAATCGATCCAGCACGCCATCGAGGTGAATTCGTCCCTGGCCCTTCCCATCGCCCTGGAGAATCTCTCGCGTCTGACCCACCTCGCGCTGCTGACCGTCCCCTTCAACCTGATCCACATTCTGGTGTTTTCCCTGAAGGACTTCCGCCCGGACCTCGGCCATCAGCTCTGGCGCCAGGAAATCATGTACGCCCATGGCGCCATGGCCCTGCTCTTCGGCGGCATCGGCCTGCTCGCGCTATGGCTGCGCCGCCAGCCACCCAAGCTGTGGCGCATGCGCCTGCTGATCCTGCTGGGCGGCGCAGGGATCATAGGCTTCGGCGTCGCCATCGCCTGCATCGACCAGCGCATCACCAGCAACATCACGCCGCTGCTGCTGGCCTGTTTCGCCTGCGCCATGTTCATCCTGATCCGCCCGGCCTACGCGGTGCCTTTCTACGGCCTGGCCATGCTGGTCTTCCAACTGGCGATGGGCTACGCCCAGGCCGACCCGCAACTGCGCCTGTCGAACCAGGCCAACGGCCTCACCGCGTTCGGCCTCGGCCTGCTGCTGTCGCTGATCCTCTGGCACGGGCACGTGCGCAACCTGCGCCAGCAACGCAAGCTGGAGTTGCAGCGGCAGGAGCTGGAGGAGAAAAATCGCCAGTTGGAGTACCTGGCCGGTCACGACCCGCTGACCGGCCTGTTCAATCGTCGCGAATTCGACCAGCTGGTGCTCATGGAACTCGCGCGCATCGCTCGCCAACCGCAGCCGCTGAGCCTGCTGATGGTCGACCTGGATCACTTCAAGTACATCAACGACCGCTATGGGCACCCCTTCGGCGACGAGGTCATTCGCCATGCCGCCAACCTACTGCGCGGCAATACCCGTAGCAGCGACAGCGTGGCGCGCCTGGGCGGGGAAGAATTCCTCCTGCTCCTGCCCGACACCGCCGAGCAGCAGGCTCGCAGCCTTGCGGAAAAACTCCGCGAACGCCTCGAAGGTACCCCGCTGGCGACGCAGGACGGCGTGCTCTGCCTGACCGCCAGCTTCGGCGTGGCCAGCCTCGACGGAGGCGGCCAGGCCAGCTACGAGCAGCTCTACAGCGCCGCCGACCAGGCTCTCTACCGGGCCAAGAGCAGCGGTCGCAACCGGGTCGAAGTGATTCGCCTGGCCAGCCTCGCGGAAAGCCTGCGGTAACAATTGATCGGCCGGCCCTGACGAGCGGTCGGTCAGCCGCCCGAACCTTGGTTAAGATGGTCCGTGGCGCTCTAGCTCGCCGCTCTTCCTGCCCTTCCGACCTGCCCGACCTCGCCCGGCCCCATGCCGCGGCCTTGCCGTTGGCGTCGTGCGGGAAGACCGGCGCAGCGCCGTTGTCCGCATTACCAGGGGAGAACCATGCTCAAGCACCTGCTCGTGCTCACCTGTGCCCTGCTCGCCAGCTCCTCGGCCCTGGCCCAGGTGATGGCCCGCGACCTGGGCGATTTCGAACTCAAGCTGGCCACCAGTCCGACCCGCAGCATGGCCCAGGGCCTGGTCACCCCGGGCAGCTCCGGCAGTTTCCACGGCGGCCTCGACCTAAGCCACGAAAGTGGCTGGTACATCGGCAACTGGACCTCCAACCTCGACCCCGGCAAGCCCACCGAGATCGACTCCTACGCCGGCTTCAAGCGCCCGCTGAACAACCGCCTGGGCTACGAAATGGGCCTGATCCGCTACAGCCGCCCGGAGCAGCCGGCCAACGACGCAGCCGAACTCTACGGCGGCCTGTCGATCTTGGGCAGCCGGCTCGGCGCGGCCCTGAGCAGCGACCCGGGGCGCAACGACACCACCCTGTTCGCCGACCTCGGGGTCAACCCGCCGTTCGGTTTCGACGTCACCCTGAAGTACGGCAACCATCGCCTGGACAACCCGGCGAGCCTCAGCGGCGGGGGCTACGTGAGCGTCTTCAACGACTGGTCGGTGAACCTCTCGCGGCCCTGGCTGGGCATCGACCTGAACCTGTCCTACAGCGGCACCAGCCTGACCGGCAGCGATTGCAGCGCCTACTCGGGACACAACAGCTACTGCGACACCACGTTCATGCTGAAGGCGTCGCGTCCGTTCTTCTGAGTCGTCAGTCGTCCTGGCGGCGGGTACGCTGGGCGAGTTCGTCGAGCTGTTTCTGCTCGCGCTTGTCCTCGGCCTGGCGCGCCTCTTCCAGGTAGCGCTCGACCAGCTTGCGCAGCCCTTCCAGGCGGGCGTATCTCTCCTGCCAGTTGAGCCGCGCCTTGTCCACCGCCTCGCGGTGCCAGGTCACGCTGTTGGCCTGCTGGGCGACGGCGGTCTCCAGTTGCGAGAGGAAGCGCTGGTAGTTCATCAGCCACTGGCCGCTGACGCCCTTCTGGCCCTGGCTGATCCATTGCTGCTGGTAGTCGTTGCGGTAGCGTTCCAGCTCCGCCAGCTTCTGCTGTGCCGCGAGCAATTGCTGCTGGCACCTGCCCAGCTGGGTCGCGGCATCCCGCTCGGCCTTGCTGGCCATGTCCACCACCGGCGCCAGCCGCGCCGCACGCTTCTCCATGCCTCAGGGCGCCTCAGGCCTGCCCGCCGGCGAGCAGGCTCGCCAGCCGCGCACGGCTTTCCGCCAGGCTTTCGCTTTCGTCGAGGCCCTGGCGCAGGAACTGGCGCATGACCGGGAAGCGCGCGATGGCCAGGTCGGTCTCGGGATCGCCGCCGGCCACGTAGGCACCGACGCTGATCAGGTCGCGACTCTGCTGGTAGCGCGACCAGAGCTGCTTGAAGCGCTGGGCGTCGCGCAGGTGCTCGGCCTCGACCACCTGCGGCATCACCCGGCTGATCGAAGCTTCGATATCGATGGCCGGATAGTGGCCTTCCTCGGCCAGCCGCCGGGACAATACGAAGTGCCCGTCGAGCACGCCGCGAGCGGCGTCGGCGATCGGGTCCTGCTGGTCGTCGCCCTCGGAGAGCACGGTGTAGAACGCGGTGATCGAGCCGCCACCGGCTTCGGCATTGCCGGCGCGTTCCACCAGCTTCGGCAGCTTGGCGAACACCGATGGCGGATACCCCTTGGTCGCCGGCGGCTCGCCGATGGCCAGGGCGATCTCGCGCTGGGCCTGGGCGTAGCGGGTCAGCGAGTCCATCAGCAGCAACACGTTCTTGCCCTTGTCGCGGAAGTACTCGGCGATCCGCGTGCAGTATTGCGCGGCACGCAGGCGCATCAGCGGCGCGTCGTCGGCCGGCGAGGCGACCACCACGGAGCGCTTGAGGCCTTCCTCGCCGAGGATCTCGTCGATGAACTCCTTCACCTCGCGGCCCCGCTCGCCGATCAGACCGACGACGATGATGTCGGCCCTGGTGAAGCGGGTCATCATCCCCAGCAGCACCGACTTGCCCACCCCGGTACCGGCGAACAGGCCGAGGCGCTGGCCGCGGCCGACCGTGAGCAGGCCATTGATCGAGCGGATGCCGACGTCGAGAGGTTCGCTGATCGGGTGGCGCTTGAGCGGGTTGATCGTCGGGCCGTCCATCGGCACCCAGTCTTCGGCGCGCATCCCGCCCTTGCCGTCGAGGGCGCGGCCGGCGCCGTCGAGCACCCGGCCAAGCATCGACATGCCCATCGGCAGGCGCCCGGTGTCCGGCAGCGGCACGACCCGCGCGCCAGGCGCGATGCCGGCGAGGCTGCCGACCGGCATCAGGTACACCTTGCTACCGGAAAAGCCCATCACTTCGGCCTCCACCTGCACCGGGTGGTAGCCGCTTTCGTTGATCACGTTGCAGCGGCTGCCGACCGCGGCCTGCAGGCCTTCGGCTTCGAGGGTCAGGCCGACCATGCGCAGCAGGCGGCCCTCGACCACCGGCTGCGCCGGCAGCGAGACAGCCTCGGTGTAGCCCTCCAGGCGCCTGGCGAAACTGGTTCGCTCAAGGCGCATCGACGTCTCCGGGGGCGTCGAGGTCGATCCGGATGTCGCTGGCCAGCGGATGGGTCGCCTGTTCGCGCTGTTGCTCGAACAGTTGCTTCACTGCCTGCGCCAGGCGCGTCTCGATGGTCGCGTCGATGCGACTGTGTTCGGTCTCGATGCGGCAGCCGCCGGGCAGCAACGAATCGTCCTCGAGAATCCGCCAGCTCTCTTCGTGGCGCTCGCGCAGCGCCTTGACCCGCTCGAAGTCCTGCGGGTTGACATGGATACGGATGTTCGCCGCGCCCATCGGCAGCAGCTTCAGAGCCTCGCGCAGGACCTGGCGGACATGGCTGGAGTCCATGTGCAGTTCGCGCTGGATCACCTGGCGGGCAACGTGGTTGACCAGGTTGACCATGCCCTGCTCGATCAGGGCGTCCTGCTCGGCGATGGGTTCCAGGAGCTGCGTCATCAGGCGCTCGAGACTTTGCAGGCGCTCCTTCAGCGCCTCCTCGGCTTCCTGCCGCGCCTTCAACTGGCCGGCGTGGAAACCGTCGCGCTCGCCGGTGGCGAAGCCTTCGTTGTAGGCGTCCTGGCGGATCGCCTCGATTTCCTCCAGCGTCGGCGGCTTGACGGTCTCCAGCTCGACCTCTTCCACCGCCGGCGGCGCCGGCGCGGGTTCGGCGACCGCGGGCACCTGCGGCGCGGCAACGGCCGGCTCGTCGCGCGGCTCGTCGAAGCTCGGCAACGACCAGAGGCCGAAGGCCGCCACGTCCTTGCCGCGGATCAGTTCGCTGGGATTGTCTTTGTCCTTGTCGTGGGGGACCACCTCAGATCATCTCCTCGCCACCCTTGCCGCCCAGCACGATATCGCCGGACTCGGCCATGCGCCGGGCAATGGTGAGGATTTCCTTCTGCGCACCTTCCACTTCGCTGACCCGTACCGGCCCCTTGGCCTCCAGGTCGTCGCGCAGCAGCTCGGCGGCACGCTTGGACATGTTCTTGAAGACCTTCTCGCGGATCGCCTCGTCGGAGCCTTTGAGCGCCAGCACCAGTACGTCCGAGGAGACTTCCCGGAGCAGCGCCTGGATGCCGCGGTCGTCGACGTCGGCGAGGTTGTCGAAGACGAACATCAGGTCCTCGATCTGTCCGGACAGGTCTTCGTCGACCTCGCGGATCGAATCCATCAGCTGGCCTTCGATGGAGCTGTCGAGGTAGTTCATGATGTCCGCCGCGCGCTTGACCCCGCCCATGGTGGTGCGGGTGGCGTTGGAGTTGCCGGCGAACTGCTTCTCCAGGATCAGGTTGAGTTCCTTCAGCGCCGAGGGCTGCACGGTGTTCAGCGAGGAGACGCGCAGGACGATATCCAGGCGCACCTTGTGGTCGAAATGGCTGAGCACCTCGGCGGCCTGGTCGGGATCGAGGTAGGCGACCACGATGGCCTGGATCTGCGGGTGTTCGTAACGGATCACGTCGGCCACGGCACGCGGCTCCATCCACTTCAGGCTGTCCAGGCCGCTGGTGCTGCCGCCGAGGAGGATGCGGTCGATCAGGTTGTTGGCCTTGTCCTCGCCGAGGGCCTGGGTGAGCATCTTGCGGATGTAGCCGTCGGCACCGACGCCGAGGCTGGTCTGGTCGCCGACCACTTCGACGAACTCGCCCATCACCTGCTCGACCTGTTCGCGGTGCACGTTGCGCATCGACGCCATGGCCACGCCGACCCGCTGCACCTCTTTCGGCCCCATGTGCCGCAGCACCTGCGCCGCGTCGGTCTCGCCGAGCGACAGGAGCAGGATGGCGGCCTTGTCGACCTTGGTCAGTTTGGCGGCGAGACGATTCTCACTCATGGCACTTACTCATCGGCGTTGATCCACTCTTTCACGACCTGGGCGACGCGGCCCGGGTCCTGTGCGACCAGGTTCTTGATCGCGTTCAATTGCGCATCATACCCCTCCGTGGGGCTCGGCAGGAGGATGCTCGACGGCCCGCCGATGCTCACCCGGTCGTCGGCCAGCGAGCCTTCCAGGCCACTCTCGCCCAGCGCCAGGTCGCCGTCGCGACCGCCGCCGCCGGCCAGCGACTTGCCCTTGCCGCCGCCGGTGATGTTGCTCAACACCGGACGCAGCACGCCGAACACCAGGACCAGGATGAACAGCACGCCGAGCACCTGCTTGACGATGTCCCAGAACCACGGCTGCGAGTAGAACGGAATGCTGTCGATCTCTTCGGCCTGGGCCGGGGCGAACGGCGCGTTGATCACGCTGACGCTGTCGCCGCGGCTGGCGTCGTAGCCCACCGAATCCTGTACCAGGCGGGTGAAGCGCGCCAGTTCGTCGGCGCTCCAGGGCTGGTGGCTGACCTCGCCGGTCTTCGCGTCGACCTTCATCTGGTCGTCCAGCACCACCGCCACCGACAGTCGGCGCAAGCGCCCCTGCTGCTGCTTGGTGTAGCTGATCGAGCGGTCCAGTTCGTAGTTGCGGGTGGTCTGGTCGCGCTTGTCGGTCGGGTACGGCGCCAGCTCCGGCTTGCCGGTCTTCGGATCGATGATGGTCTGGCCGTTGGCGTCCTTCAGCGGCTGGCCCGGCGCGACGTAGTCGGCCGGCGCGCTGGCGGTGGCCTGCTGCGGAGCGCTGGCCGGGCCCGGCGGCTGGTTCGACAGCGCCCCCGGCACGCCCTGCGGCCCGGACGAATTCTGCCGTTCCTCGTTGTTGCGTTGCTCGCTGCGCAGGGCCGGCTGGTCCGGGTTGTACATCTCCGAGGTCGACTCGACCGCGCTGAAGTCGACGTCGGCGGACACCTCGGCCTTGTAGCGACCGTTGCCCAGCACCGGTTGCAGGATATTGTGCACGCGCTGGGTGAGCAGGCCTTCCATGCGCCGGGTGAAGTCGAACTGCTTGCCGGCCATGGTCAGCTCGGAGAGTTCCTGCTGGTCGGAGAGCAGGTTGCCCTTCTGGTCGACCACGGTGACCTGCGACTTGTCCAGCTCCGGCACACTGGTGGCGACCAGGTTGACGATCGCCATCACCTGGCTCGGCTCCAGGCTGCGACCCGGATACAGCTCGACCAGCACCGAGGCGCTGGGCTTGCGGTCGTCGCGGACGAACACCGAACTCTTCGGGATCGCCAGGTGCACGCGGGCGGCCTTGACGTTGTTCAGGCTCGACACGGTGCGCGCCAGCTCGCCTTCCAGGCCGCGGCGGTAGTTGGTGGCTTCCATGAACTGGCTGGTGCCCAGCGCCTGTTCCTTGTCGAGGATCTCGAAACCGACGTTGTTGTCGGTCGGCGCCACGCCGGCGGAGGCCACCTTCATGCGTGCCCGGCCGAGGTCGTCGGCCTTGACCAGCAGCGCGCCGGAGTTGGGTTCGACCTTGTAGGGAATGTCCGCCGCGGTCAGCGCTTCCACCACACGGTTCGCGTCGACCCCGTTGAGGCTGCCATAGAGCGGCTTGTAGTCCGGCTGCTGGGACCAGAGCACGACGGCGAAGCCGATCGCCACGCTGGCGGCGAGACCGACCAGCAGGCCGATCTGGCGCAGCATGGTCATCTCGGAAAGGTTGTCGAGGAACGACAGTCCCGGGAAGGATTTCTTCAGCATCCCGGCACCGCCGCTCTTGGCGGGAACCTGGCTGTCGATCAGTGCATCGGCCATGAACTAGTTATCCTCGCGCCGCTCAGACCGGCATCTGCATGATGTCTTGGTAGGCCTGGACCAGTTTGTTGCGCACCTGGGTCATGGCCTGGAACGACACGCTGGCCTTCTGGCTGGCGATCATCACGTCGGTCAGGTCGACGCCGCTCTGGCCGACCTCGAAGGCGTTGGCCATCGCGGTGGAGGCCTGCTGGGTCTCGTTCACCTTGTCCACGGCCTGGGAGAGCATTTCCGAAAAGCTCGGCGCCCCCACTTCGGCCGGCGCCTGAACCGGTTTGGCCTTGGCCATGGCTTCCATTTGCATGGAACGCATTTCCAGCATCAGACGATTGAACTCGACACCCTGACTCATGACTCTTCCTCCAACAGCCGCGGCTTTTTTGACGCCGCCCGGCACTTTGCAGAGGAGTTAGCAACAAGGGTGCCAAGTCGACCCCAAGGCCCGGCATCGGCGTTCGCCGCCAATGCCCGCGACCGCTGCAGGGTCCGTCCCTGCTCCGGTTATCGGCAGGCGCGCACGCTCGAACAGCCCCGGGCGACGACCGGCGGCGGACGCAAAAGGCCCGCACGAGGCGGGCCTGGGGAACATGGCGAGCACTCAGATGGCGTAGAGATAGGCCTCCACGTCCATCCCCGCGTCGCGCATCTGGGCGAGCTTGTAGCGCAGGGTCCGTGGGCTGATGCCAAGGCGCTCGGCAGCCTCCTTGCGGCGGCCGCGCTCGGTGCGCAGGGTATCGATGATCACCTGGAATTCGCGGCGACGCAGGTCGTCGCCCAGCGCGCCGCTAGCGTCCTGGCCTGCGGCCGGCGACGGAATCTCGACGCTCGGCGGGGTGGCCGGTGGCATTGCCGGCATGGGCACCGGGGCCGCGAGCGGCATGCCGATCGGCGCGGTGAGGCACAGGTCGGCGGGCTGGATCAGGCCGCCCTGTTGCAGGATCAACGCACGCTGGATGGCGTTGTCGAGTTCCCGTACGTTGCCCGGCCAGGCATGCCGGACCAGGCACTGGGCGGCCTCGGGGCCGAGCGCCACCGCGCCGAGGTTCATCTTGCGGCTGTGCTTGCGCAGCAGACGCTCGGCCAGCGGCAGGATGTCCGCAGGGCGTTCGCGCAGCGGCCGCCAGGCCAGTGGGAAGACCGACAGGCGATAGTAGAGGTCCTCGCGGAAACGCCCCGCCGCGACTTCCGCCGCGAGGTCGCGGTTGGTCGTGGCAAGCACGCGGATATCCAGGTTGATCGGCTTGCGCGCACCGACCCGCTCCACCTCGCGCTCCTGCAATACGCGCAGCAGCTTGGCCTGCAGGCCGAGGGGCATTTCCGATATCTCGTCGAGAAGAATGGTGCCGCCGTCGGCCAGCTCGAACTTGCCGGGCTGGGCGGCAATGGCGCCGGTGAAGGAACCTTTCTCGTGGCCGAACAGGGTGGCCTCGAGCATGTTGTCCGGGATCGCCGCACAGTTGATCGCGATGAACGGCTTGCCGGCACGCGGCGATTGCTGGTGGATATAGTTGGCCAGGACTTCCTTGCCGGTCCCGGACTCGCCGGAGATCAGCACGGTGGAATCGCTGCGCGCGACCCGCGCGGCCAGTTCCAGCAACTGCCGGCTGGCCGGCTCCAGGGCCACCGGACCATCCTCCTCGCTGCCCGGCAACTGGCCCAGCGCATGGCGTGCCACCAGGTCGAGCAGCGCCCGCGCCTCGAACGGCTTGACCAGGTAGTCGGCGGCGCCCTGGCGCATCGCCTCGACGGCGCGATCGACCGCGCCGTAGGCGGTCATCAGCAACACCGGCAGGTGCGGGTAGCGTGTACGGATCAGGCCGAGCAACTGGTGTCCGTCCATGCCCGGCATGTTCACGTCGCTGATCACCAGGCTGAAGGCTTCGCGGGCCAGGACCGGCAGCGCCGCCTCCGCCGAGTCCACGGCGACGAACTCGTGACCGCCCAGCAGCAGGGTGTCGCTGAGGGCTTCGCGTAGTGCGCGGTCGTCTTCGACCAGCAGGACTTTGGCTGCCATGGGGTTACTCCTGAATCGCAGAAAGAGGCGCCGCCGGAATCAGCGGCAGGATCAAGGTGGCGCAGGTGCCGCGCCCCGGCCGAGAGCGCAACTGCAATTGCCCCTGGTGGGCGCGCGCCACGGCCTTGACCACCGCCAGGCCGAGCCCGGTACCGGTGGTCTTGGTGGTGAAGAAGGGTTCGCCCAGGCGCGCCAGGGTCGCCGGGTCCATGCCCGGTCCGTTGTCGCTGACGCTGAGGCGCAGGCTGTCGGCGCGGGCATAGAGATGCACCTTCAGGCGCAGTTCGGGCCCGCAAGCCTGGATCGCGTTCTCCACCAGGTTGAGCACGGTGCCCACCAGGGTGTCGCGATTGCACAGCAGCTCGCCGCCGCGCGCCTCGCACTGCCAACGCACCTGGAGCCCCTGGACATGGACTTCGGCCGCCGCGCGCAGGCTGTCGAACAGCGCCTTCGGCGCCACCCGGTCGGTCAGCGGCAGCTCGCCGCGGGCGAACACCAGCATGTCGCGTACCTGATGCTCCAGTTCGTGCAGGCGCTCCTTCAGGCGCCCGGCGAAGCGTTGCTGCTGGTCGGTCGGCAGCGCCTGCTCGCTGAGGTGCCCGGCATAGAGCAACGCCGCTGACAACGGCGTGCGGATCTGGTGGGCCAGCGAGGCGACCATCCGCCCCAGCGCCGACAGGCGCTCGTGGCGCGCCAGTTGCTCCTGGAGACGGCGGGTATCGGTGAGGTCGTTGAGCAGGATCAGTTGCCCCGGTTCGCCATTCAGCGAGCGGGTGGCGATGGACAGGCGACGTCCGTCGCGCAGGGAAATCTCGTGACCGTCATCCTCGCGCGGAGCGAAGCAGCGGGCGATCACCTCACGCCAGAGCATGCCCACCAACGGCTCGCCAAGCAGGCCCAGGGCCGCCGGGTTGGCCTCGCGGACCACGCCATGGGCATCGATGACGATGACGCCGCCGGGAAGCAGGTCGAGCAGGCTCTGCAAGCGGTTGGCCAGGCGCTCCTTTTCCGCCAGCTCCTCCATGCGCTGCGCGCTGACCAGGGCCAGTTGCCCTTTCAGCTCGGTAACGCGCTCCTCCAGCAGGCTGTAGGACTCGCTGAGCTGGCTGGACATCTGGTTGAACAGCGCGAAGGCCTGCTCGAGGCCGGCGCGGCTGGTGGCCTCGGCCGTATCGGCTGGCTGCTCGGTGAAGGCGTTGAGGGCTGGTTGCATTGCGTTTCTCTCGGTCGGCGCGACGTCATGGTTCTGTCGGTCGACGGAGATATAGCAATACCCGTGCCTAAATTTTTTTCATTTGAAAATCAAAGCGTTGCGAAACGACCTGTCAATCATCCGACAGGTCGTCGTCACGCCGGCTCATGCCGTACTTGCGCATCTTCTCCACCAGCGTGGTGCGGCGGATGCGCAGGCGTTCGGCGGCCCGCGCGACCACTCCGCCGGCGTCGTCGAGGGCCTGCTGGATCAGGCCCTGCTCGAGGTTGGCCAGGTAGTCCTTGAGGTCCAGGCCTTCGGCCGGCAGCATCGCCGGCGCGTCCATTCCCGGCAGCCCGGCGTTGATCGCCGCGCGCTCTTCCAGCTCTTCGCGCAGGCTGCTGGCGAGTTGCTCGTCCTCGTCGTCGACATGGCGGAATTTCTTCGGCAGTTCGCCGACCCCGATCACCCCGTAGGGATGCATGATCGCCAGGCGCTCCACCAGGTTCGCCAGTTCGCGGACGTTGCCCGGCCAGTCGTGGCGGCAGAGCGACATGATGGCCGCCGAGTTGAAGCGGATCGACCCGCGCTTCTCATGCTCCATCCGCGAGATCAGTTCGTTGAGCAGCAGGGCGATGTCTTCCACCCGCTCGCGCAGCGGCGCCATCTCGATGGGGAATACGTTGAGGCGGTAGTAGAGGTCTTCGCGGAAAGTGCCGTCCTCGATCATCTTCTCGAGGTTCTTGTGGGTCGCGGCGATGATCCGCACGTCGACGTTCTGCGTCTTGTTGCTGCCGACCCTTTCGAAGGTGCGCTCCTGCAGCACGCGCAGCAGCTTGACCTGCATCGGCAGCGGCATGTCGCCGATCTCGTCGAGGAACAGGGTGCCGCCGTTGGCCAGCTCGAAGCGTCCGGCACGACTGGTGATGGCACCGGTGAAGGCGCCCTTCTCGTGGCCGAACAGTTCGCTTTCCAGCAGTTCCGCCGGGATCGCCCCGCAGTTCACCGGGACGAAGGGCCCCTCGCGGCGCTTGGAATGGTAATGCAGGTTGCGCGCCACCACTTCCTTGCCGGTGCCGGACTCGCCGAGGATCAGCACGCTGGCATCGGTATCGGCGACCTGCTGCATCATCTGCCGCACCTGCTGGATCGCCCGGCTGGTGCCGACCAGGCTGCGGAACAGGTTCGGCTCGCGGGAGCGGCCGCGCTCGCGGGCCTGGTCGTACATCTCGCGGTAGACCTGGGCGCGATGCAGGGAGTCGAGCAGCTTGTTGTAGCTGGGCGGCATCTCCAGGCTGGCGAGCACCCGGCGGCGCAGCTCTTCCGGCCAGTCGGCCGGGGCCGGCTCGCCGATCAGCAGGATCGGCAGGTACTCGTCCCAACTGGCCAGCTGCTTCAGCAGCTCTACCGCCCCGCCCTTCGACTCGACGCTGCCGAGCAGCACGCACAGGGCTTCGCGACTGTTGCTCAGGCCCGCCGCTACCTCTCGCCAATCCTCACTGTTGCAGGTCAGCTGATCTTCGCCGAGGAAGTTGAGAATGACTGCCAGGTCGCGACTGCGATCGAGATTGTCGTCAATCAGCAAGAGTTTGGTTTCGCGCCACATTTTGATCAGCTGCCTTGCATCGAATGGGTCTCGCTCGACCCGAAAGAGGGCTGGGACTAATGCCTATTTCTAATAAGCAGCCAGCATTTGGCCACTAGTTAAGTCAAATGTGAACGATTAGTCAATTTTATGGCGTGTTTTTTTTGCTGTTTCCGACAGGGAGAGGCAATAAAAAACCCCTACAGACCGCATGGAAAGCAGTACTGGCAGGGGTTTTTGGGGATATGTAAATTTTTCCGAAAAGCCTTGCGCCAAAGTAACGGCACAAAGCCATGAAAAACTTATCCGAACATCTGGTAGACCTTGGCGCCTTGCTTCGACTGGTTCAGCTGGATCAGATCGGTGGCCAGCTTGCGCTGCTCGCCCTGGCAGACATCGATCAGCTCGCGATACAGCGCCAGCAGCTCTTCCATCCGCGCCCGCAAGGTGGCTTCGTCCTGTACATCGAGCATCGCCTCGTCGACGGCCTGGCGGCAACGCTGGTCGAGTTCACCGATGGCCTCCCAGTTCTGGCTGGCCAGGGCAACGCGCAGGGCGCTACCGGTTTCTTCAAGGATCTGTACAGCTGCACTCATTGCTTGGTCCCTCTGGGGATGCCTCTCAGGGGGCAATCGCATCCCAACCGGATTTGATGTTGCGCAACAGCTCGGAAACTTCCTCGAGCTTGCCCGCGTCGTTCTTCAAGTTGGCTTCCGTCAGGCGCATCGACATATAGGCGTAAAGGCGGTCGAGGTTAGCTGCCAGCTCGCCGCCCGCCTCGAAGTCGAGCCCTTCGCGCAGGCCACCGACGATGGCGATGGCCTTGCCGATCAGCTCGCCCTTCAGCGCCACTTCGCCGCGCTCCAGGGCTCCGCGGGCCTGCGCCATCCGGGTCAGGCCGCCTTCCATCAGCATCTGGATCAGGCGATGCGGGCTGGCATCGATAGCCTGAGCCTGGGTACTGACATTCTGGTATTGCCGCATGGCTGCCATTGCGTTCATCGACGGTTGCCTTGTTCGGTGACTGATACGCTCTATATCGGTCGGCTACCGCGATTCTTTAGCGCCGTTCGTTGTCTTCGCCCTGCTCTTCAGCGCTGCCAATGGCATCCCAGGCCTGCTTGATCTGGCCCAGCAGCGCCTCGACCTCGTCCAGCGGACGCGGTGTGTCGTCCAGCGCGACACCAGCCAGGCGGCGGGTCATGTAGTCGTACAACGCATCCAGATTGCCGGCTATCTCGCCGCCCTGCTGGTGATCGAGGCCAGCCTGCAAGGCGCCGATGATCGACAACGTGGTGCCTACCGCTTCGCCGCGCAGCGCCGGGTTGCGCTCCAGCACCGCGCGCCGGGCCAGGGCGATGCGTTCGAGCGCGCCGTCCAGCAGCAGCTTGACCACCTGGTAGGGCGGGACGTCCTGTGCGCTGCCTACCTGCCGGTAGGTATCGATAGGACGCGACATCAGCTTTTCTTCACAAGGCCAGGCAGGCTGCTAAGAGCCTGGGCCATGCGTCCGCTGGTCTGGTTGAGCTGGCCGATCAACTGGTCCATGGCGGTGAACTGCTTGAGCAAACGATCCTGTAACTGCTCGACCCGGCGATCGAGCGCTTGGCGCTGGGTATCCACCGACTTGATGGTGTCCTGCAATCCATCCAGGCGCTGCTGGAGCACACCGCCGGTCTGGGTGTAAGGCGTGAGCTTGTCGTCGAGACGCTTCATCAGGCCGGTATCGCCGGTGAACAGAGCGGAAACCGACTCGAACTTGTCCTTCAGAACCTTGTCGAGTTTCTTGTCGTCGATCTCCAGGGTGCCGTCTTTCTTGGTGGTGATACCCATGTCGGCGAGCATGCGGACATCGGTACCTTGCCCCGGCTGGACCATCTCGTTGCGCATGGTGGTGAGCAGGTTGCGCACGCTGCTGTCACCGACCAAGGCACCGACCACGGGAGCCTTGTCGTCGCCCACCTTGGTCACGCCGGTCAGTTCCGAAGTCACGCCGACCAGCTTGTTGTAGGCCTCGACGAACTTCTTGATGTTGTCCTTGACGCCGCCACGGTCCTGCTCGACCGAGATGGTGATCGGCTTGTTGGTGTCGGTGACCGTCTTCAGCTCGAAGGTGACGCCGTTGATGACCTTGTCGACCGTATTGGTCGGGCTTTCCAGGGTCAGGCCGTCGATGCTGAACTTGGCGTTCCTGGCCTGGGTGATGTAGCCGCTGCTGCTGGAGGAAGTACCGTCCAACTGGGACAGGGTCAGCTTGCCATCGGCGCCGACGCTGCCGATGTTGAAGTTCTCCAGGCCGGAACTGCCCTGGACGAACACGTCCTTGCCGGCGCCGGAATCCTTGCCGGTGAAGACCAGTCGCGAGGTTCCGTCTCCAGGGTTGTTGACGATGTTGGCGCTGATGCCCTTGTCCTTCAGCTGCGCGTTGAGCGAGTCGCGCACTTCGGCGAGGGTCGCGCCCGCCGCGACGTTTACCGTGACGCCGGCATCGTCGGCGCCCTGCTTGATGGTCAGGGTGCCACCGGAAGTGGTCTTGTAGCCATCGGCAAACGACGCGGTGGCCACCTTGCTGACGCTGGCCAGCTGGGTCACTTCGAGCTTGTAGATACCCGGCAGGGCGTCCTTGGTGGCGGTGGCGGTGGCGAACTTCTCGTCGCTGGTGCTCGCCGAGCGCTTCTGGAACAGCTCGGGCTTGTTCAGCTCCTTGAGGATGGTCTGCAGGTCGGAGATCGCGCTCTTGAGCTGGCCGATGCCGGTGAACTTGGCGGTGGTGTCGCTTTCCAGGCGCTTGAGCTGCGCCTCCTTCGGCGCCTTCTCGGCCGCCACCAGGGTGGAAACGATGTTCTTGATATCAAGGCCCGAGTTGTAGCCGTTGATCGTCGTACTGTTCGCCATCTTGCTTCACCTCGTCAGCTCATTGACGCTTTGTCCTTCCAATTCCAACAGACAGTCAAAAGACGTGCCAATTCCGCTCAGGCTTCCGCCTTGAACAGCAGGCTGCGCGCTTCGTCCAGTCGCTCTGCCAGGCGCAGGGCCTCTTCGGAAGGGATTTGCCGGATGACTTCTCCGGAAGTCGAATCGGTCACCTTGACCACTACCCGCCCCGTGGAGTCGTCCAGGCTGAAACTCAGATCACGGCGGATGCTCTGGGTGAACTTCTCGATGGAGGAAACCGCCTCCTCGACCGCAGCGCGTTGCTCCTTGTCGCCCATCCTGACGTCGCCCGTCCGTTGCGCGCTTGCGCTGGCGGCCGCCTCGCCGGCCTGGCCGGCCGGGCGTGCGCCATCGGAAGAAGACGCCGAGCCGAACAGCCGGATTACCGGAGCAGCCGTCGAATTGTTGACATTGCTGACGTCCATCGTCGCTACCTCTCAATGAGATACGAGGGGAAGCGCGCCAGCGCTCCCCCTCGTGACTTCACCTTGACCTCGCCGAAGCTTAGCGCAGCAGGCTCAGAACCGACTGCGGCAGCTGGTTGGCCTGGGCCAGGATCGCGGTGCCGGCTTGTTGCAGCACTTGGTTCTTGGTCAGGTTGGCGGTTTCGGCTGCGAAGTCGGTGTCTTCGATCCGGCCGCGAGCAGCCGATACGTTCTCACCGATGTTCTTCAGGTTGTTGATGGTGTTGTCGAAGCGGTTCTGCACCGCACCGAGGTCGGCACGCTGGGCGTCGATCTGCTTGATCGCCTCGTCGATCACCAGCACGGCGGACTGAGCGCCCTTCGCGGTGGAGATGTCGATCTTGGCGACGGTGTCGTTAGCCTCGGTGAACGTCGTGGTGCCTGCCGCGGTGCCTGCGCCGGTGCTGCCGGTGTCGGTGATGGCTACGCCGGAAACCGCACTGGTAGTACCATCCGCACTAGCCTTGGACACGTAGCTGATCTGCGCGCCGTCGGTGAAGGCACCGATGCCGACGTTGGCGTCGTTGACCGCAGCGGCGATCTTGGCAGCCGCCTGCTCGGCGGTTTCGTTGCCCTTCATGTCGACCTTGACGTTCACGGCGCTGCCGCCAGTGATGCCGATCGCGATGTCGACGGTGCCCGAAGCGGTTGCAGCAGCGACCGCACCGCCGCCAGTAGCCGTGAAGTAGGTGCCGTTCAGCGACTCTGCGCTCATCTCGTCGATGCCGACGCTGATGATTTCGTTGGCGGCCGAACCCACCTGGAAGCTGGCGACGCCGAAGGAACCGTCGAGCAGCTTGCGGCCACCGAAGGTGGTGGTGTTGCTGATACGATCCAGTTCTTTCTGCAGTTGCTTCACTTCGCCATTCAGAGCGGTACGCTCGGAGTCGCTGTTGGAGCCGTTGGCCGACTGCAGGGACAGGTCACGCATACGCTGCAGGATGTTGGTCGACTGCTGCAGGGCGCCTTCAGCGGTCTGCGCCAGGGAGATACCATCGTTGGCGTTCTTGGTAGCCACGTTCAGGCCGTTGACCTGGCTGGTCAGACGGTTGGCGATCTGCAGGCCGGCGGCGTCGTCCTTGGCGCTGTTGATGCGCGAACCGGTGGACAGACGCTGCAGCGAAGTGTTCAGCGACGCGGAAGAGTTGTTCAGGTTCCGCTGAGTGTTCAGCGAAGCGATGTTGGTGTTGACGGTCAAGGCCATCTTGATGCCCTCCAAGGACGATATGTTTGCCTGAGCTTGCGACCTCGGGTGGGCATCGCCCAGGCACCCCTAAAGTTCGCATTCGTGATCTTTATCGGCGCTTCCCTGGGGAGCTTTAGGTTTTTTTTTGACCATCCTCGTTTTTCATGCATCGTCCCCGTCGGAGGGGTTCGCGCAAGGCCTCCCAAGCGCTGCGGACAGCGCGACGGAAAGCCCCGCCGGCCGCTCAGTCCGGCATCCAGGCACGATACCAGGCGCGCAAACGCTCGCCGTCGAGCATCCAATCCGCCAGCACCCGTTCGCGCAGGTGATCCCCTGCCCTGGCCGCGGCATCCAGGTCGCGGGTATGCATGCGGATCGCGTCCACCCAGTCGCGGAAACGGTTCTTCACCCGCGTCACCGGCAGATCGTCCTGGTAGCAGCGCACGTCGCTGCAGACCACCGGGAAACCGCAGGCGCCGTATTCCAGCAGGCGCAGATTGCTCTTGCACTCGTTGAACAGGTTCTGCTCCACCGGCGCCAGCGCCAGGTCGAGATCGAGAGCCGCCAATGCCCGCGGATAGCGTTCGATAGGCACCCCCGCATGCACTTCCCTGACGAAGGGACGGATGGACGGCGGGCACATGCCGAAGAACACCCAGTCGACTTCGTCGGCCAGCTCCCGGACCACGTCGGCGATCAGTTCCAGGTCGCCGGTATGGCTCGAGCCGCCCGCCCAACCGACACGTGGCCGCTCGCCACGCCGCCGCTGCGCCCGCAACCCCTGCCACCACCCCACCGGCAGGCGGTTCTCGATCACCCGGATATCCGGGTGGAAACCGGCGAAGGCCTCTGCCAGGGCCGGCGTCGACACCACGAAGCGGTCGACGTAACCCAGCCCGCGACGCAACGTGCGCAGGATGTCCTTCGGCAGGTGCTGGCGATGGGCGCTCTTGAGGGGCACGTTGGGCAGATAGTCGTCCAGCTCGTAGACCTTGAAGGCCCGCGAGAACGCCTGCATCCGCCGCATGGCCTCGAGACGCTCCTCGCCGACCTGGCGCTGCAGCACCAGTACGTCCGGGTCGTAGCGCTCCAGATCGGCCACGTGCATCAGGCCGATCGACAGCGCGCCATCGATGGATGCCGACTCGCGCAACGCGCTGAACGGCTGGATCACCCGGTAATGGCCGCAGCCGAACAGGTCGGCGGGGTGCGCCAGGACAGTGGGCAAGGGCCGCCACCCCTGCAACGGGCGCCAGGCCAGCTGCGGGTCGGCCAGCTTGAAACCGCCTTCGGCCTGCAACGAAAAGCCCGGGTTATAGGCGGGATCGCGCGCCAACAATGGTAGCCAGCGCGCGTACAGCGCATCTTCTTCCTCGACGCTCGCCGCCGTCGTGGCAGGCGCATCTAGCAACAGCCGCGCGCGCGGCGTCCATACGTTCAGGTAGCCCGCCTGGACCGCCCGCAGGCAGATGTCGACATCGTCCCAGCGCGTCAGCGCCTCGTCGAAACCGCCCAATTCGAGGAACAACT
Source organism: Pseudomonas sp. YA1 (assembly GCF_058680555.1). Lineage (NCBI taxonomy): Bacteria > Pseudomonadati > Pseudomonadota > Gammaproteobacteria > Pseudomonadales > Pseudomonadaceae > Pseudomonas > Pseudomonas sp. YA1. The sequence continues at coordinate 122,208 of NZ_JBZWBG010000014.1, read as the reverse complement.
CGCGGCGCATCAACAGGCATTCGCCAGCCACCGCCGAGTAGTTCTGGTCCACCTGCAGGCGCTGCAGGTAACCGGCGTCCTCGTGCGAACGCCCTTCGAAGGCCCGCCCAGCCGGTCCGCACAAGCCGAGCAGCCAGCCGGCGTGGCAGACCCGTCCGTCCGCCGCCAGGAGCTTGGCGCCTACCGCGCCGACTTCCGGACGCTGGCCATGGTTGAGTAACTGCTGCAGCCAGTCCTTGTCGAGGATGCCGCTGCCGGCATCGAGCCAGAGCAGGAATTCGCCGCGCGCCCGGGACGCCGCCAGGTTGCGCAGAGCCCCACGGGACAACTGCCCATCGCCTCGCAGCACCCGCACCTGCTCGACACCCATGCCTTCGACGGCGAGCAGCCATTCGCGAACGTCGGCCGCTTCGCCACCCTGTTCCAGCAGAAGGATCTCGTAGTTGGGATAGGCGGTATTCTCCAGCACGGTTTCTACGCAACGCTGGAGCTGCGCCAGGCGCTCCCCGGCCAGCACCAGGATGCTGACCGGCGGTTGCCCGGCGTGGCCGTAGTCCAGCTCGTAGCGCCCCGGCAGCCGGCTTCCGACTGTTGCCTGCGCGTAGCCACGGGCGCGCAGGTGGCCTTCGATAGCCGCACGCTCGGCGGCGCTGTCCTGCAGACGCAGCGCTTGGCCAGACAGCAGTGGCTCGCTGATGTGTCCGATACAGCCCAGGCCCTGCTGCTCGACGAGACGCAACTGGTAGGCCAGCTCGAAAGCCTCGCCGGCGGTCTCGTCGAATCCGCCCGTGGCAAGCAGCGGCTCGCGACGGAACAACCAGTGCCGGGACAGGCCGGTGGGGAAACTGAGCAGGAGGTCGAGATTCAGGTCCGGGCGCAACGCCGCGCCCAGCTCGCCGTCATCCAGGCGCATGAGTTCGTCGGCGTACACCGCCTGGCAGCTTTCCGGTGCCGCCAGCAGGTCCAGCGCCGCCACCAGCAGGCCGCTGACAGTGAATTCGACGCCCGCCTCGACCAGGAGCAACCAGTCGGTATCAAGCCGGGCAAGCGCCTGGTTGATCGTCGGCACCGGCCCCGCCTCTGGATCGAAGAGCATCGCTCCGTTCCGCGGACTCGTGCCCAGCGGCGCGAACAGGTGGCTCTCGACACGTGGATACGAATTGACGTGTTCCAGGCTCTGCAGGGTGCGCTCCACGGCCTCGGTATCGCCGTGGGCATCGAGCACCAGCACCGCGAAGCGCGGCCCACCACCCTGCTCCTGCAGGAATCGATCGATCAGCACCTTCTGCACCGCATCCGGCCGCCGCGCCTCCAGCCAGGTCGACAGCGTGACGCTACCGAAGCCCGCCGCCCGCCTCAGCGCGGCGAGCAGGTTGACCGGCTTGAAGACACGGGCGTCCAGGCGGGTGATCGGTGCCACCCGGACGAAGCGGTTGTCGGCGGCCTGGCGATACCAACCCAGTTCGCGGATAGCCAGGCGGAAGTCGGCATGGCCCTGCTCGCCGATACCGGGCTGGTCGCGCCCGATCTGGCTGAACTGCTGGCGGGAGACGCGGAAACGGGTCAGCGGCCGCGACAGGAACGCCAGGTCGCCACGCTGTAGCAACTGCGCACACATGGCCAGGTCGCCGATCCAGTCGATGGCCCGGCCGTTGAGCATCATCAGGCGCTCGCAGATCTGCAGCAGCGCATCGCGCCGGGCCATCAGGCAACTGGGTTCACCGATGAAGTTGATGGTGTGGTCGGCGAGGAACGAGACCAGCTCGCGACCGTCGATCAGGACGTCGCCAGCGAACGGGAAGCAGGTCGCCAGGATGTCCGGCAGCGGCTGCCCTTCCTCGTCGATACGCAACCGCCGCGACGAGGCCAGGACCACGTTCGGCTCGCGCTCCATCGCTCCCACCAACGCCTCGACGCACTCGGGAAGCAACACGTCGTCGTCGTGGAGAAACTTGACGTACTCGCCCTCCGCCAGGCGGATGCCTTTAGCCGTGCTGCCCAGCTCGCCGAGGCGCGTCTCGTTACGGAAGTAGCGGATCGGGAACGCCGCGGAGGCGCGCTTCTGCTCGACCAGCGTAGCGATCCGCTCGTCGCTGCTGTCGTCGCAAATGATCAGCTCCAGGGCCGGATAGGTCTGCCCGAGTACGCTGTCGAGGGCGTCCTCGAAGTACTCCAGCTTGTAGGTCGGCATGACGATGCTGACACGAACGTTCGCGCTCATTGAGCCATTCCTGAGTAATTGGTGCAGCGCATGGTGATCGGAAGGGCCGGGCCATGGCCCTTCGTGTCGTCGCTCCCGGTCTCGACGCCCCGCGGCGGAGCATCTGCTCCGACGAGCGCGTCAGCGCCCTTCACGGAGAGCATCGGGCCAGTCGACATAGAGGATCGTGTCGTAGAAATACAGCGAGTAATGGCGCAGGCGCAGCCGGGCTCCCGCAGCGATCCCGTCGATCGCGGCGACGATGTCCAGCAGGTCCTGCACATGGTGGTAACAGGTGATGGCCATGCGCGGCCGGCACTCGTCGATCAGCCGCGCGGCCCCCCGCAGAACCCGTGCCTCATGGCCTTCCACATCCATTTTCAGCAAGGTCATGACATCGAGGACATCGTCGAGCCGCACGCACGGCACCTGCACGGTGCCGTCTATCTCGACCCTGCTTCCCATGGTGCCGTGGGCTGCGAATGCGAGATGGCCGCCGGTATCGGACACCGCCTGGTTATGCAGATGGAGACCGACACTTCCAGCAAGCGACGCATGCATGAGCCGGTAATTCGCCGGATCGGGCTCGAAGGCATGGATCGAAGCATATTCATGACGAGCCGCCAGCATGAACTTCTTCACCGTATCGCCATCGTAGGCACCGATATCCACGTAATGCTCGTCGCTTCGCAAGACGATCGGATGCTCGGGGCCCCGGTACAGGGAAAAGTATTCCTGCTCTCCCGGACACAACACGTCCAGCAACGCAGCGCGGTTGCCGTCCAAACGCAGGCGCATGATGGCTTCCAGGGTCTTCCGGCTTCGCTCGTCGGCCAGGCGCTCGCGCAGCGAGACGAACTCGGCGTGATGCTGCATCGCCAATTCGCGAGTCAGCGCGCCGGTCTGGTAGACCAAAGGAATATCCAGCAGGTAGAGAAGCTCGGGCAGATCGAGGGTGATGCATTGCGCAGTCTTCGCCAGGTGATCCAGCGTCAGCCAGGTAGGCAGCGAATAGGCACAATTCACCGCGGGTTTCCCTGCGTGGCATGGTTCCTTCAACTGGGCGGTAGGAATCACCTGGTCGAAACCATCGGGAACGCTATTGCTGGCGAAAAGCACATCGTCCACAGCAATCAGGCGAACCCCAGGCAGACGCTGTGACAAACCGGCAACCACCTGTGAGCGGAACACCCCTCCAAGATAGGAACTAGGCACCAGCACCAATAGATATCCGCTCCGTTCGCATCGCGAAAGGAAGTCCGCCTGCGTCACCTCGTTTCCCGCCATCATCGACAGCTCCCCGCTCATAGGATGCGTGCCCCATCGGGCATGAGTTCATCGTAAAAGGAGTAATTGGGCAGTTCCCGGGGAAGCCTGCCCGGCAACAACCATTCGCAGTGTCGCCCCACCCGGGAGTCGGCGAGCGCGACGCTGCCCGCACCCAGCGTGCTGCCCTGGCCGATCTCCACTCGCCGTCCCAACTGCACGCCAGCGAGCAGCGTGCTACAGGTTCCGACCCGGCAGTCCTCCTCCACCAGGACCTGCAGCTCCAGCCAACTGCCAGTGCCGATGCGGGCAGGACCGGCGAGCACGCAACCGGCGCCGACGAACACGTTGCCCAGCAGTCGCACGCCTTCGCCGACGATGGCCTGAGGCGAGACGATATCGAATAGCCGGTAGCCCGCCAGGCGGATATCCGCGATGAGCTTGTGGCGGGCGTAGTTCACCGCCCGCTCGTCCAGCGCCACGAATACTTCGCTTTCCGCAGCGGGGTAGCGTTCGAGCAGAGGCGCAATATCGAAGTTGTGTCGATCCGCAGCATTCAGCTCCAGGACCCGGTGTTCCAGTCCCCGTTCCCGCGCAGTACTGTCCGCCCGTTCGAGCGCGCGCCCTTCCCCGACGATGATCGCCTGCTTCATGCCCTCTCCCCCAGTACCTGCGCGCGATACCACAGGTGCTGGCGCACCAGCTGCACCTCGTAGTCGCCGTGCATGAACGGCGGCGAATGTGCGCCCAGCCCCTCCTGGAGGCGTTCCAGGACCAGGGTGTCCTCGCCGATCACGTTACGCTCGCCGCGAATCAGGGTGCTCAGCAAAGCGCTGAAATCGGTCTTCGGATCCTTGCGCCGAGCAGTCATCATCCACAGGTGGTAGTCGGTCTCGCCGGGTGCCACCGGATCGTACTGCTGGAGCAGGAAGTGCTCGCCACGGACGCTGCAGAAGTTCACGTTCGGGTAGATGAACCAGTTGTAGTAGGCGTGCTCGTCGCCGTAGCCCTCACAGAGGTCGGAGAACCAGCTCTTGTAGGGCTGGATCGGCGCCTTGGTGGGGAAGCTCAGCGAACGCAGCTCCGGCGTTTCGCCTTCCTGCAGCAGGCGCAGCACCTCGGATGGCACCGCAGCCTCGCGTGCCAGACCGCGCACCGGGGCGGTCATCACCGGGAGGAAGGTCTTCGGATGGACGAAAGGAACATGGTTGTAGTCCTTCACGTTCTCCATGTTCAGCTTCCAGTTGTAGCGCACCTTGTGGCAGCTGTAGATCAGCCGCGTATCCAGGTGCGAGGAGACCTCCCGCAAGGTTTCCAGGAATCCATCGTCGAACTGCTCGCGCAGCGGCAGCGGGTCGTCCGCCAGGTTGACGAACAGCAGTTGCCCCACCTCTTCCAGGTGCAGCTTGCGCAAGCCGATCCGCGCCCGCTCCTCGGCGCTGAACTGGTACAGACTGGAGTTCGGAATGCCCTGTAGCTGCCCCTCGGCGCCGAACGACCAGGCATGGTACGGGCAGACCAGCGGTCGCTGGCCGGTGCATTCGGTCTGGATGGCCGACAGACGATGCGGACACTGGTTGAGAAAGGCCCGGATGCCGGACTCGGTACGCTGCACCACGACCGGCACGCCGGCGATCTTGCGGGTGAAGAACTGGTTGCGCTCGCGCACCATCGAACTGAAGCCGACGAAGATCCAGAGCCTGCCGAACAGCCTTTCGCGCTCCAGCGCGAGCGTCTGCGGCTCGGTGTAGTGCGCTGCGTCCAGCGCATGGCGAGTCATGTCCACATCCACAACCTTCACTTGCTGAAAATAACCCGGGCCGGATTGCCGACCACGGTCTGTCCGGCCGCCACGTCCTTGAACACCACCGCGCCCATGCCCACCACGGCGTCTTCGCCGATACTGACGTCGCGGGCGATCATCGCCCCGGAGTTGATCACCGCACGATCGCCCACCTTCACGTAGCCGGCCAGCAGGCAGCGCGGGCCGATGTGTACATAGTCGCCGATGACCACGTCGTGGCCGAGCATGGTTTGCTGGTCGATGAAACCGTAGGCGCCGATACGGCAGTCCACGCCGCTGCTCACGTCGTAGCCGAAGAAGGTCGGGCCGTAGCTGGTCCGCACGCCAAGGGTGCAGCGGGTGCGGATAGCGACGAACTCGGCGCCCTTCGCCAGCAGGCATGCGACCTGCTTCTGGCGACTGAGCGGATCGCCGACCGCGGCGACGAACAGTTGGTCAGGCTCCGCGACGAAGCTCTCCGGATACCCGAGCCACGGGTAGTAGAGCGACTCCGCGACCGCGTCGGGGCCGCGCTCGTCGAGAAACCCGCCGATCACCCAGTCGATGCCGTGACCGTAGTCGACCTGCAGCTGGGCCAGCACCTGACGCCCCAACCCACCGGCGCCGAGGATGATGATCCTCTTCATTGCATCGTCCTCAACTGATGGTCAGGCCGCCGTCCATCACCAGGGTCGTGCCGGTCACCCAGCGGCTGGCATCGGAAAGCATGAAGATAGCGGCGTTGGCGATATCCTCGGGCTTGCCGAAGCCCATCGGGTGGTTGCTGCGTTGACCGTCCATCGAACCGACCGTCTGGGTGGCTGCATCCAGAAGCGGTGTTTCCACCAGTGATGGAGACAGGCAGTTAACCCGGATGTTGCGCTTCACCACTTCCATGGCCAGGCAGCGGGACATGGCGATCAGAGCGGCCTTGGTTCCCGAGTATGCCCCCACTCCGGCAACCCCGATGTGGGCGGCGATGGAAGCGATGAACAGGATCGAACCGCCGGGCGCTACCAGGTTGCGCTTGAGCAACGCCTGGGTAAGCAGCATCGGCGAGTCGACATTGATCGACTGGACTTCATGCAAGTGCGCTTCGGTCATCATCCGCACTGGACACAGACGGGAAATACCGGCGCTATGCACCAGTCCATGGATTTCGCTGTCGACAGCCGCTACCACCGCAGCGCGCTCCTCGGCTACCCGAAGATCGGCCTGGACAGCACGGTGCGGCAGCTCCGAGATCGACTGCAAGGTTGTCAGGCATCCATCCAGGCGGGTCTGGTCACGTCCGGTAACGATCAGCTCGGCGCCCATCCGCGCGCAGCTCTGCGCGATGGCCAGGCCCAGGCCGGAGCTGGCGCCGGTGACCAGGATGCGCCTGCCCGACAGGCTGAAGGGATTGAAGGAAGTCTCGTCGTTCACTTGGCTGATTCCGCGTTCAAGGCTCTCAGGATTCGATCAGGTCGGGGAACTTCGCCCCTTCGATATCCACCAGGCAGGTACCCCAGGACAGGCCGATACCGAAGCCGCAGAGCAACACGCGATTGCGGCCGGCCTCGAGTTCCCGGTTGATCCGCGCGGTCATGGTCACCGGCAGGGAGGCGCCGCTGGTGTTGCCGAAGTCGCGCAGGGTCGAAGGCACCTTCTCTACCGGCAGGCCGAGCTTCTTGCGGATGGTCTCGTTGATCATCCGGTTGGCCTGGTGGAAAACGAAGTAGTCCACTTCGTCCTTGCTCGCACCGGCATAGTCGAGCAGCTTTTCCACCGCCGGCGGTACGCGCTGGGTGGAGAAGCTGAGCACGGCGGTGCCGTCGAGCTGCAGGTCGATGGCACGGTGCCAATGGTCGTTCTCGTCCTCGCGGAACGGCATCAGGTGCTGCACGCCGACCGGTTCGCGATGGCCGCCCACCGGCAGGATGATGGCCTTGTAGCCGCTGCCGTCGCTGTTCAGGTCGAAATGCATCGGCGGCGCGCCTTCGCAGAACTCCAGCGCCGTCGCGGTGCCCGCGTCGGAGAAGATCGGATCGTTGACACTGGCGCCGCGGTCGCCGACCAGCACAAGGCCCTTCTTCACCCCGCCGGCGGCAATCAGCGAACCCAGCAGGTTGAGGGCGAACGGATAGGCCGAGCAACCCAGGTTGACGTCGAAGGCCACGGTGGAATGCGGCAGCCCCAGGCGGTCCTGGAGGATGATCGCGGTAGCCGGCGCCAGGTAGTCGGGAGACTGGGTCACGACGATCAGCGCATCGACCTCCTCGCGCTTCCACTCCAGGCTTTCCAGCAGGCGCTCGGCGGCGTCGAAGGCCAGGTCGGAGAAGCACTGCCACTCCTGCGCCATGCGCCGCGTCTCGATGCCGATGTTGCGCACCAGGCGTTCGCGCTCGGCGCGCAGCTGCGGCTTGCAGTCGGTCAGGTTGGAGATAACGCGCTTGGGGACGCAGGTCGCCATCCCGGCGAAACGGACGTTCTTCAGCGTGGATGTGGCCATGGTCAGAGTCCGAGCATCTGGTAGAGGTCGCCCACCGTGCGGGCCTTGATCAGGTCTTCGCCGGTGATGGTCTTGCCGTATTCCATGTCGAACATGACGATGACCCCGAGCGCGGCCAGCGAGTCCCATTCCGGCAGGTCTTCGAGCTGGGTGTCCATGCTGACCTCGACGGGATTCTGGAAATCGGTGGCGGAAAGGAAGTCTTCGATGAATTTTGCTTGGCTCATTTCTTGTCTACCTGAGTGAGGCGGTTGTTCATTCTGTTATCGGTCGCGACGGGCTCAACTTGATGCCCGCCGCCGCGGCATGGCGGCGGAAGCGATCAGGCCGGCGACGAACTCGACGTCTGCGGCGGCCAGCCCGGGATAGATCGGCAGGCACAGCACCCGCGAGGAAATCGACCGCGCCACCGGAAGATTGGCGGGCGCCGCCGAGGGCAGCGAATGGTACATGGGGAAGTCGCTGATGAGTGGGTAGAAGTAGCGCCGCACCAGCACATCCCTGTCGCGCAGGCGCTGGTACAGCTCGTCGCGCGAAAGCGGAAAATCGTCTTCCACCAGGATCGGGAAATAGGCGTTGTTGGCGAAGGTCTGGGTACCAGGCCGGAGGCACTGGATGCCAGGGACTCCGGCCAGCAGGCGCCGATAGCGCTCGGCGATCTCCCTGCGCTGCTCCAGGGCCTGGTCGACGTGCTTGAGTTGCAGCAGCCCGAAGGCAGCGCCGACCTCGTTGAGCTTGCCGTTGATGCCGGGCATGACCACCGTGACCTCGTCGACGAAGCCGAAATTCTTAAGGTGGTTGAGGCGTTGCCGGGTGTTTTCGTCCGAGCAGATGATCGCACCGCCCTCGAAGGTGTTGAACACCTTGGTGGCATGGAAGCTGAGGATGCTCAGGTCGCCGTGGCGCAGTACGCTGCCGCCGGCGTCGCGCACGGCGAAGGCATGCGCGGCATCGTAGATCACCTTCAGGTGGTGGATATCGGCGATCCGCTGGATCGCCTCGACATCGCAGGGGTTGCCGTAGCAATGCACCGGCAGGATCGCGGTGGTCTGCGGGGTGATCGCCGCCTCGATCCGCGACGGGTCGAGATTCATGGAGTCCTGGTCGATGTCCACGAAGATCGGCTTGAGCCCGTTCCACAGCAGCGCGTGGCTGGTGGCGACGAAGGAGTACGGCGTGGTGATCACCTCGCCGGTCACCCGCAATGCCTGCAGCGCGGTGATGAGCGCCAGGGTGGCGTTGGCGAAGAGCACGATGTGCTTCACCCCCAGGTACTCGCACAGGGCCTCTTCCAACGCATGGTGCATGTCGCCCCCGTTGGTCAGGAAACGGCTCTCCCAGATCTTTTCCAGGTAGGGGATGAACTCTTCCAGGGGCGGCAGCAGCGGGCTGGTGACCGGGATCGTCTTGTTGTTCATGTAGGGCCCTGATGAATGGATACTCAGGCGAGTAAAGGGCGAAAAACCCGAGCACGCCACTCTATGCAAGGCCCGTACCCAAAGAGCTTGATGCAGGTCAAAGCCCCTGGTCGCGCGGCCCCTGGCTGTTCCACAGGCGCTGCGGCGCGAATCGGCAGTCAAACTTCTGACAAATTCTCCCGTGTTTCCGTAGACCTTGCGGAACATACCCTCCAGCGACACAGGTACAGTCCCTGCGAACGAAAAGGCCCATGACGGAGTCATGGGCCCTGTTCCACAGAGGGACTGTCACTTCAGGTAGTTGAACAGGCTCAACCCCTGGATCTTCACGTAGCTCTGCTGCGCGGCATCCATGATGGTGGACTGCAACGACAGCCGCGACAACGCCTCGGCGTAGTCCAGGTCCTGGATCTGCGACATCACCGACGCATTCACCAGCTTCACATCGTCGATGAAGGTCTCGGTGCTTTCCACAGTATTCAGGCGCGCGCCGATCTTGCCCTGGCCGCCATCCACGGCGGCAGCCACGGCGGAGAGGTTGGTCAGGGCCACCGCCGTCGCATCGCGGATGGCGTCGTTGCCGGCCTGGTTGTCGGTGGAACTTTCCAGGGCCTTGCGCAGGTCCGACACCACGTTCAGCAGGCTGCGCTTCTCGCTGCCCGGCTTGTAGTTGACGTTGAACTCGTCGCCCGCCTTCGGCGTGCCGTCGATCGTCACGCTGACGCCGGCGTAGAGCACCTTGTCGATGGTCTTCGGGTCGTCGTCGATGGCGCCCTTGGACAGTTGCCAGGCCGGCGGCGAATTCGGATCGTAGGTGGTCCAGTCATAGCCCGGAGGCAGGCTCTTCGGATCGTAGACCACATACTCCTTGTCGCTGACGAAGTGGATGTTGAAGCCGTCGGTTGCCGCAGGCGGGTTGCTCGCCGGGAACTGGCTGTCGAAGGCCAGCTCGTCCTCGACCAGGCCGACCGAGATGCGACCGTCGCCGGTATTGCCAGCCGCCGCCTTGGTATCGAGACGAGCGGCATTGACGATGTCCTCGAACAGCACCTTGCCGCTGTCGCTGACCGGAATCCGCGTGCTGCTGGCGATCTGCACCTCGCGCTGGCTCTCGTCGCCCATGTAGCTGTAGGTGCCGTCCTCGTTGCGCACGAACGGCTGCACCGAGCCCTGGGACCCGGAAAACAGGTATTTGCCACTCGCGTCGCGGCTGTTGAGCAGGTTCAGCAACTCGTCCTCGCGCTGGCGCAACTCGCTGGCCAGCGACTTCTTGTCGTTGGAGTCCAGTGCGCCGTCGCCGGCCTGGCCGGCGATCTCACGGATGCGCTGGAGGACGTTGCCAACCGAACGGAGGATGGTTTCTTCCTGGCTCAGGCTGTTCTTCGCCTCGGTCATGCCGGTCTTGTACTGCTCGTTCAACCCCTGCTCCTGGTCCAGGCGCAACAGGCGTACCGAACCGACCGGGTCGTCCGCCGGGGTCAGGATGCGCTTGCCGGTGCTGATCTGCTCGAAGGTACGGTTCAGGTCCGCATAGTTGCGGGAAATCCCGTTGACCGAGTTGTTGAAGGCCTGGATGGTGGAAATGCGCATGGTGGCGGTCTCGCTGGCTTAGGCCCCGTCGAGAGAACTCAACGGAACGCTCCAATCAGAGTATCGAACAGAGTGCGGGCAACTTGAATCACCTGGGCCGAGGCACCGTAGTACTGCTGGAACTGGATCAGGTTGGCCGCCTCTTCGTCGAGGCTCACCCCGGACAACGAATCGCGGCTGTCCTGGGCCTGCTTCAGCACCGTGGCGCTGGCCTCGCTGCTGGCACGCACCTGGGCGGTCAGGGTGCCGACCCGCTCGACCAGGCCACCATAGGCCTCGTTGTAGGTGGAACCGGTGTTGTCGGTGCCGCCGACGGTCGGCTTGGTCTGCAGGGCCAGCAGGTTGAGAGCGTTGCGGTTGTCGGAAATGCCCTTGTCGTTGAAGCCCAGCTTGAAGCTGTCGGAGTTCTGCGGTACGCCGCTGAGCTCGAATTCGTAGCTGTATTTCTGCCCGCTCGGGTCGGTGAACGCCATGCGCACGGTATTGGTATTGCCGCTGGTCAGCGTCGGGCTGCCGGTCAGGGCGTTACCGTCCTTGTCGACGTAGCTCCAGCCGGCCGGCAACGGCGAGGACAGGGTATAGGTCTTGCCGTCGGCGCTGAGCGTCGCGCCCAGGCTGATCCCGTTGGGCCCGAACGCGCCCTGTAGCACCGCCGGGTCCACCGGCGACGGACCGCTGGTGAGGGTCGGCGCGCCGATCTTGCCGGTGCCGCGGTTTTCGGTGGTCGATTCGGTACGCGCGGTACCGGCGAACGCCAGTTGCGAGGCATTCTTCAGCGTCGCCTCGATATCCGCCGCGCCACGCCGGGTCGGCTGCAGGGTGAAGCGGTCGCCGGCAGCCGGGAGCTGGTCGAGGGTCAGGTTGAAGCCCTGGTCGACGCCGTTGGCATCCTTGAACGAGAGGGTGTAGGGACCGGTACCGCTGACCGTGACCTGCATGCTTGCGTCGTCGCCCAGGCGCCGCGCGGTGAAACTGGTGCCGTCGAAGTCCAGGCGGAAATCGCTGGAATTCAGCTTGCTGGTATCGGTGATGTTCAGGTTGGCGTGGACATTACCGGTGTTGCCGTTCTTCGCCAGGACCCGCAGCGCGGTGATGTCCGGATCGTTGATGTCGCCGAACAGGTTGGCGCCGGCCTTGCCGGCCAGGTCGAGGCCCTGCCCCAGCTGCTTGTTGATGGTATCGGCGAGGGTGATCGCCAACTGCCCGAGCTTGTTGTAGCTGCTGTCCAGGGCGCTGTTGCGGTAGGCCAGCAAGCCACCCATCTCGCCGCCGGACACCAGGCCGGTGACGTTCTGTATGGAGTTGCCGTTGCTCAGTTGCACCTGGTAGCGGGTCGGGTCATCCAGCCCGGGCACCACGCTCAGGGTCGACACAGTATTGCCCACCACCAGCGGCTGGCCGCTACCGATGAACAGGCTGACGCTGTTGTCGTCCTGGGTGACCGCGGTCACCCCGATCATCTCGGACAGCTTGCGCACGGCTTCGTCGCGCGCATCCATCAGGTCGTTGGGCACCGCGCCCGCCGACTTGGCCTTGGCGATGGCATCGTTGTAGCTGGCCACGCTCTGCGACAGATGGTTGACCTGCGAAGCCAGCGCGCCCAGTTGCTGGTTGATCAGGCTGTTCTGCTTGTCCAACTGGTCGTAGAGGGTATTGAAGGTCTTGCCCAGCCCCTCGGCCTGGGCAAGCACTGCCTCGCGCGCTTCGGTCGAGGAGGGATTGTTGGCGGCGGCCTGCAGTGCGGCGAAGAAGCGCTGCATGGCCGGGCTGACGCCGGTGGTGGTGTTGGACAACAGGCCGTCGAGCTGCTCGATCTGGCTACGGAATGCGCTCAACTCGCTGTTCTGGCTGGTGGCGTTGCGCAACTGGCCGGTGAGGAAGTCACTGGCCAGGCGGCGCACGTCGACGATCTGGCTGCCCGAGCCCATGTAGCCGGCACCGCTGAACTGCGGGACCTGGGTCTGCTGGATGGCATCCTGGCGGCTGTAGCCCGGCGTCTTGACGTTGGTGATGTTGTGCCCGGTGATGGTCAGCCAGGTCTGGCTGGTGCCGAGGCCGGACAGGCCTATCGAGAGTAGGTCGGACATGGGTCAGTTCCTCCTTGCTCAACCCAGAGGCGGCGTGCCGGCGGCGGCCACGGCCTGGTAGGTCTGCATCTGTCTGGCGATCTGCGCCACCTTGCGGGCGTACTGCGGATCGGTGGCGTAGCCGGCGCGCTGCAGTTCCTGCATGAAGCGCTCGGGGTTGGCGGCGCTGTCCAGGGCATTCTGGTAGCGGTCGTTGCCCTGGAGGAAGCTGACGTAGTCGTGGAAGCTCTGCTCGAACGACGAGTAGGAGCGGAACGCCGCGACTTCCTTGACCGCCTTGCCGCCTTCGTATTCGGTGGTGAGGGCGCGCGCCGAGGCACCATCCCAGCGGCTGCCGGTCTTGATGCCGAACAGGTTGTGGCTGCTGCCGCCATCCTGCTGGCGGATGATCGATTTGCCCCAGCCGGTCTCCAGCGCGGCCTGGGCCACCAGGTAGCGGGCATCGACGCCGATCCGCTCGGCGGCCTTCTGGGCCATCGGCAGCATGGTGGCGATGAATTCGTCGGCCGAGGCGAACATCGACTTGCCCCTGGCCAGCGGCGGCTGGGCGATGCGCCGGCTGCCCTGGCTGTCGACGCCATCGGTGGAGAAACCGCGGCGGCTCGCCGCCGGGTAGCTCTGCGCCGGCAGGTAGCTGTCCTGGCCCAGGCTCTGCATCTGGCTGGCGGCCGGCGAGGCGGAGGGAACGATGCCGGCGAGCATACGCTCGGCCAGCTTGCCCGGCAGCGCCAGGCGCCGCTGGTTGAGCAGCTTCGAGTCGTCGCGCCCGGCTTCCGGCATCGGCAGGGCCTTGCCGGCCTGCGCGCCGGGGTTGCTCGGCCAGCGACCGGCGCCGTTCTCGGCGACCCGGGCGAACGGGTTCTCGCCGTTGCCCCTGGAGCCTTGCTTCATCTTCGACAACTGGCGCACCAGCACGTCGGCCAGGCCGATGCCGCCGGCATTCTTCGACAGGCTCACCGACAGTTGCTGGTCGTACATGTCCTGGTACTGCTTGGTGGTCTGGCTGTTCATGAAATTGCCGTCGCCCAGCGCTTCGTTGGCCGAACGCATGGACTTGAGCATCTCGTTGAGGAACAGCGATTCGAATTCCTGGGCGACCTTGCGGATGTTCGCCTCGCCGTCGCGGTCCTTGCCGACCTTGAGCTGGTTGAGGCGGTTGAGATCGGTATAGGAGCCGCTGTCGGGGCCTGCGCCGATACCGCTGAGCAAACGGGAATCCATGGCGTCGTCCTCAGATCACGATCAGGTCGGCCTGCAACGCGCCGGCCTGCTTCAGGGCTTCGAGGATCGCCATCAGGTCGCTCGGCGCGGCGCCGACCTGGTTCACCGCGCGGACGATGTCGTCCAGGGTGGTGCCGGGGCCGAACTTGAACATCGGCTTGGTCTCCTCCTCGGCGTTCACCCGCGAGCGTGGCACCACCGCGGTCTGGCCGTTGGAGAAGGCACCGGGCTGGCTGACGATCGGGTCTTCGGTGATGCTCACGGTCAGGCTGCCGTGGGTGACGGCGGCCGGCGATACCTTGACGTTCTGGCCGATGACGATGGTGCCGGTGCGCGAATTGATGATGACCTTGGCCACCGCCTCGCCCGGCTGCACGTCGAGGTTCTCCAGGATCGACAGGTAGTCGACCCGCTGGTTCGGGTCGAGCGGCGCGCTGACCCGCACCGAGCCGCCGTCCACCGCATGGGCGACGCCCGGACCGAGCAGTTCGTTGATGCGGTCGACGATGCGCTTGGCAGTGGTGAAGTCCGGGCGGTTGAGGTTCAGCGTCAGGCTGTTGCCCTGGTCGAAGCCGCTCGGCACCGCGCGCTCGACGGTGGCGCCGGCCGGGATACGTCCGGCGGACGGTACGTTGACGGTGATCTTCGAGCCGTCGCGGCCTTCGGCGTCGAAGCCGCCGACCACCAGGTTGCCCTGGGCGACCGCGTAGACCTGGCCGTCGATACCTTTCAGCGGAGTCATCAGCAGGCTGCCGCCGCGCAGGCTCTTGGCGTTGCCGATGGACGACACGGTGACGTCGATCGGCTGGCCCGGCTTGGCGAACGGCGGCAGGTCGGCATGCACCGATACCGCGGCGACGTTCTTCAACTGCACGTTGCCGACGTTGGCCGGCACCTTGATGCCGAACTGCGCCAGCATGTTGTTGAAGGTCTGCAGGGTGAACGGCGTCTGCGTGGTCTGGTCGCCACTGCCGCTCAGGCCGACCACCAGGCCATAGCCGATCAACTGGTTGGTCCGCACGCCCTGGATGCTGGCGATATCCTTCAACCGCTCGGCCTGGGCCGCGCCGGCGGCCAGGAGCAGCGCGGCGAGGGCCAGCAGGTGCTTGAACTTGGTCATCGCGAGCGTCCTCAGAACGGCCACAGCGGGCTGAGGAAGAAGCGGTCCAGCCAGCCCGGCTGACTGGCATCGGCGAAGGCGCCGGTGCCGGAATAGGTGATCCGGGCGTCGGCCACGCGGGTCGAGGACACGGTGTTGTCGGTGGCGATATCGTCGGCGCGGACCAGGCCGGCGATGCGCACCAGCTCGTTGCCGGTGTTCAGGGTCATCCACTTCTCGCCGCGCACGGAGAGGATGCCGTTGGGCAGCACCTCGGCCACGGTCACGGTGATCGAGCCGGTCAGGCTGTTACTCTGCCCCGCCTGGCTGTCGCCCTTGGCGTCGCGCGAGCCGCCGTATTCGGCACTGAGGCTGAGGTCGCCGCCGCCGATCGGGTTGTTGGTGGTCATGCCGCTACCGAACAGCGAGGTCAGCCCCATCTTGGTCTTGCTGTCCTTCTGGATATCGGAGTTGGCTTTCTTGCTCGCCTGGGTCTTCTCGTTGAGGGTGATGGTAATGATGTCGCCCACGCGGAAGGCCTTGCGGTCGTCGTAGAGGTTCTGCTCGAAGCCGGCCTGGTAGATCGCGCCGTTGTTCTGCGCGGCGGGCAGCGGGGTGCGCGGCAGCACCGGCGCGTAGTACGGATCGTTCGGCTTCGGCGGTGGGCTGACGCACCCGCCCAGGGCGGTGGCGATGCCAAGCAGGGAGACGATCATCAGCCGGTTCATATCAAGCTACCTCGCGGCGTACAGCCAGGGCCCGGTCAGGGCCCGTCAAAGATTCTGGGTGACGAAGGACAACATCTGGTCGGCGGTGGAGATGACCTTGGAGTTCATCTCGTAGGCGCGCTGGGTGGTGATCATGTTCACCAGTTCCTCGACCACGTTGACGTTGGAGTTTTCCAGGGTGTTCTGGGCAACCGTGCCGAGGCCGTTGAGACCCGGCGTGCCGACCTGCGGCGCGCCGCTGGAGCCGGTTTCCAGGAACAGGTTGTTGCCGATGGCCTGCAGGCCGGCCGGGTTGATGAAGTCGGCGGTCTGGATGTTGCCGATCACCTGCGGCTGGGCGTTGCCGGTGGTGGTCACCGAGACGGTACCGTCCTGGCCGACGGTGAAGGTCTGGGTCTCGTTGGGCACCACGATCGCCGGTTCCAGGGCGAAGCCGTTGGAGGTGACGATCTGCCCGTCGGAGTTCAGGTGGAAGCTGCCGTCGCGGGTGTAGGAAACGGTGCCGTCCGGCAGCAGAACCTGGAAGAAGCCGCGCCCGTTGACCGCCATGTCCAGCGGCTGCTCGGTGGTCTGCAGGCTGCCCGGGGTGAAGATCTTCTGGGTGCCGACGACGCGCACACCGGTACCCAGCTGCAGGCCCGAAGGCAGCTCGCTGTCCTGGGTCGACTGGCCGCCCGGCTGGCGCCGGATCTGGTACAGCAGGTCCTGGAACTCCGCGCGGTCGCGCTTGAAGCCGGTGGTGGATACGTTGGCCAGGTTGTTGGAAATGGTGGTCAGGTTCATGTCCTGGGCGGACAGACCGGTCTTGCTGACCCACAGTGCCGATAACATCGTCGTGCTCCTCGGGTGCCGGTTTTATGGCACCACGCTCAAGTGATTAGCTGATTTGCAAAACCCGCGCCATGGCCGCCGAATCGTCCTCGGCGGTGCGCATCATCTTCACGTGCAGCTCGAATTGACGGGACAGCGAGAGGATCGCGGTCATCTCTTCCACCGCGTTCACGTTGCTGCTTTCCAGGAAACCGGAGACCACCTTCACGTTGGCGTCGGCCAGCGGCGCCTGCTCGCCCGGCTGCGGCTTGTAGTGCAGCAGGCCGTCGGTACCCTTCTCCATCTGCTTCAGGTTCGGGTTGACCAGCTTGATCCGGTCCACCACGGCGACCACGTTGGGGTTCTCGCCAAGGGCGCGGATGCTGATGGTGCCGTCCTGGCCGATCTCCACCTTTTCCTCCGGCGGCACGGCGATCGGTCCGCCGTTGCCGAGCACCGGCAAACCGTCGCCGGTGCGCAGCATGCCGAGGGCGTCGATGTGCATGCCGGCGGTACGCACGTAGGCCTCGCTGCCATCCGGCGCCTGGACCGCGACGAAGCCGTCGCCGTCGATGGCGATATCCAGCTCGTTGCCGGTTTCCTGGAGGCTGCCATGGCTGAAATCGGTC
Source organism: Pseudomonas sp. YA1 (assembly GCF_058680555.1). Lineage (NCBI taxonomy): Bacteria > Pseudomonadati > Pseudomonadota > Gammaproteobacteria > Pseudomonadales > Pseudomonadaceae > Pseudomonas > Pseudomonas sp. YA1. Next base: position 104,886 of record NZ_JBZWBG010000014.1, on the reverse strand, counting down.
CCCGGCCGCTCGCTCATGGCGAATACCCGCGCCGGGAAGCTGTCGCCGAACACCTGCATCGAACGCGCCTGCTCGAAGTCGCGACGAAAGCCGCTGGTCGAGATGTTCGCCAGGTTGTTGGCATGAGCGCGCATCGCCAGGGTGTTCTGGCTGGCCCCGCTCATGGAGACGTACAGCATCTTGTCCATCGAATCCTCCAGGCACCGGCACAATCCGCCGGGCTTTCTTGCAGGTTATCCAGCAAGCGCCGTGCCAGAATTCGAAAAACAAATTAAGTTATTGATTTAAATGGATTTTACAAAAAAGAAAGCCTCCTTTCGGAGGCTTCGGGGGCAACCCCTGGCCAGGGGTTGCCGCTGGCGGCAAGGGCCTTGCCGGTGCCCGGACGGCACCGGCTCGCCGTCATCAGCGCAGGTTGATGATGGTCTGGGTCACCGCATCCTCGGTCTGGATGGTCTTGGCGTTGGCCTGGTAGTTGCGCTGGTGGACGATGAGGTTCACCAGTTCGTTGGAGATGTCCACGTTGGACGCTTCCAGCGCGCCGGATTGCAGCGCCCCCAGGGTGCCCGAGCGCGGCGCGCCGACCGCCGGCTCGCCGGACTCCGCGGACTGCACCCAGGAGGTCTTGCCGATCGGCGTCAGACCCTGGATGTTGGCGAAGTTGGCCAGCACCACCTGGCCCTGCACCTTGGACTGGCCATTGGTGTAGCGGGCGAAGATCACCCCGGTGTCGTCGATTTCCAGGCCTGCCAGCTGACCGGTGGTGTAGCCGTCCTGGATCGGGTTGCTCTGGGCGAACGCGGTGGAGTACTGGGTGGTCTTGCGCATGTCGAAGGAGATGCCGCTGGCGGCACCGGTCGCGCCGTTCCAGGCGTAGGTCGGCGGGGTCTTGCCGTCCGAGGCCGCCGGAATCCAGCCGGTGCCGGGAGTCGGCGGATTGCCGGTGGCCGGGCTGAACTGGATCACGTTGGTGGTCGCGTCGATGCTGAAGCCCGGCCCGCTGGTGCTGCCGTCCGGCGCCCGTACCGAGGTCATCTGGCCGCTGGCGTCGAAGGTGACGTTGAAGCTCATCGGCGTCTTGTTCGACGGGTCGAGCGGATTGACCCCGTCGATCAGCACTTTCATGGTCCAGCTGTTCTCCGGAATCGGCGGGGTCGCATTCGGATCCGGCTCGTTCTTGATGAAGAACTGGCTCATGGTGTGGGAATTGCCCTGGCTGTCATAGATGCCCAGCGAAGAGGACGAGTTGTAGGTGGCGGCGTCGGACGGATCGAACGGCGTCACGGTCGGCGGCTTCAGCGTCGAGTTGAGGTTGTACGACTGCTGGATGCTCGAGGTGGCCTGCGGCGCCTGGTTGGCGCGCTCGACCTTGAGGTCGGTGACCACGCCGTTCTGCAACTGGCCGTTCGGCCCGACGGCATAGCCCTGCAGGCGGTAGCCGTTGTTGTCGACGATGAAATCCTGCTTGTCGGTATTGAAGTAGCCGGCGCGGGTGTAGCTGATCGCCCCGTTGTTGCTGGTGACGAAGAAGCCGTTGCCGTTGATGGCCAGGTCCAGCACGCTGTTGGTCGAGTCGATGTTGCCCTGCTTGAACATCTGCGAGACGTCCGAGAGCAGCACGCCGCTGCCCTGCGGGTTGCTGCCCGAACCCAGCACCGAGGCGGCGTAGACGTCGGCGAACTCCGCGCGGGATTGCTTGAAGCCTACGGTGCCGGCGTTGGCGATGTTGTTGCCGGTGACGTTCAGGCCGCTGGAGGCCGCCTGGATGCCGCTCAGGCCGATGTTGAAACTCATGGATAGCTCCTTGCCGGAAACGCCGGCTTACTGGCCGATGATCTGTACTTTGGACAGCGCGATGCTGCCCAGGCCTGCGAGGTTGAGCATCAGCTCGCCGCCGTTCTGCCCCAGGGTGACGCTGTCGACGTTGGCCGGCAGGTAGGTCTGGAGCCCGTAGGTCTTGCCGTCGATCGAGGTCTGCGCCTCGAACTTGTAGGTGCCCGGCGGCATGATGTTGCCGCTGCTGTCCTTGCCGTCCCACATGAAGCTGACGCTGCCGGCAGCCTGCTGGCCGAGGTTGATGCGGTTCACCACGGTGCCCTTGTCGTCGTAGACGTTGACCCAGACGTTGCTGCTGGAAACCGGCAGGTTGAGGGACGCCTTGAAGGTGTCCTTGGTGTCCACCACCGACTTGTCGGTCGCCACGATGACCTTGCGCCCCACCAGCGACGAGGCTTGCAGGGCCTGCGACGACTGGTAGTTGGAGAGAATGCTCTCCATGCTCTTGTTCAGCGACTGCACGCCTTCCACGGTGCTGAACTGGGCCAGTTGGGCGATGAACTCGCCGTTCTGCTGCGGCGACATCGGGTCCTGGTTCTTCAACTGGGCCACCAGCAGCTTGAGGAATTCGTCCTTGCCCAGGTTGCTGCTGCCCTTGACGCTCTGCCCGGTCTCGGTGGCGCCGCTGCCGGCGGCGCGATTGCTGCCGTTGACGTTGCCGGTGTTGCTGCTGGTGCCGCTGACGTTATCGATGCTCATGCTCTACTCCGCTCACTGACCCAGGGTCAGGACCTTCTGCATCATCTGTTTGGCGGTATTCATCATTTCCGCGTTGGTCTGGAAGGCACGGCTGGCGGAAATCATGTCGGCCATTTCCTCGACCACGTTCACATTGGGGTAATACACGTAGCCGTTGGCATCCGCGGCCGGATGGTTCGGCTCGTAGCGCGGCATCAGCGAACTCTGGTCCTCGACGACGCCCAGCACCTGCACGCCGGCGCCGGAGCTGTCCTGGTCGGCGAACAGCGAGCCGCTGTCGCCCTGGGCCTGCTGGAACATGGTGGAGAACACCGGATGGCGGGCGCGGTAGGTCTTGTCGACGCTGGAGGAAACCGTCTCGGCGTTGGCGATGTTGCTGGCCACGGTGTTCAGGCGGGTGCTCTGGGCGCTCATGCCGCTACCGGCAATGTTGAAGACACTGGCGAGGGACATGGCGGTTACTCTCCACGCAGGGCGCTGACCAGCCCTTTGAATTTGCTGTTGAGGAAGGTGAAGGACGCCTGGAAGTGCATGGCGTTCTCGGCGTAGTTGGCCTGCTCGATCTGGGCGTCGACAGTGTTCTGGTCGATCGACGGCTGGACCGGGATGCGGTACTGCAGGCTGCCCTCGCCCATGCCGAAACCTTCGGCGGCGATATGCCGCTCGTTGGTGATGCGGGTGGCGAAGGTACCCTTGGCGGCCTTGTCCTTCTGCTCGGCGAGAACCGCGGCGAAGTCCAGGTCGCGAGCCTTGTAGTTCGGGGTATCGGCGTTGGCCAGGTTGTTGGCCAGCACTTCGGCGCGCTGGGCGCGGAAGCTGAGGGCCTGCTGGTGGATACCGAGTGCTCTGTCGAAACTGATGCTCATGGCTGCGAACCTGTTTGCCGGTGTGGCTTTCGTCGCCAACACTTCAGCAAGGCCCGTGCCAGATTATTAAAATCCTTTATATTCAATAACTTGAGTTTATTTCAGGACAACCCGGAAGCGGCAAGCGGCAAGCCGTTTCCGCTTGCCGGCAAGGGTGGCAAGCCCCTGGAACGGCTTCTCCGGCAAACGAAAAAAGGCCCGATATCGTCGATATCGGGCCTTTCCCATGCTTCCGGCCGCTGGGGACTCGGCTCACTCGTGGCGAATGATCCGCTCGAGATCCACCGGTTCGCCGGGATGGGCATGCAGCTTGGCGCGAATGTCCTCGAACATCGCATCGTATTCCTTGTGCACCCGGGTGATCGCGCCGAACTTCGGGTGCAGGCCGTGCTTCTGGGCGACCCGCGTGGCATCGCTGGCGAAGTTGAAGGCGGTATCGCGCGGCAGCTCGAAGGAGTCGCTGAACGACTTGCCATCGATCTCGCCGTCCATGTCGAAGTGCACATAGGCGCCGGATTCGGCGTTCTGCCGCACCTCGTAGCGGATATGGATATTGATGTCCTGCTGGTCGAGGCCGGGCAGGCTGACCAGATGGAGGTGGCCTGGTTCGAACATGACGAATCTCCTGGTGGGAATCGGAATCAGTCTAGCCAGGGTCGAGCGAAAGAAAACCGCCCTGGATCAGTGCAACGTCGCTTTTTCCGCGCGTTCCTGAATGACCACCCAGGGCGCCACCACCACCGCCCAGAGGGTCGGGTCGCGTTCGAGGAAGTCCTTGGCCGCGTCCTCCCCGACCTTGCTCAGGCCGCCGCCGGAAAGCCAGGCGGCGACCTTCTCGCGGGCGTCCCCGGCCAGGGCCTCGGCGACTTCCACCAGGTCCAGCGCGGCATCGACCTGGAGCAAGGCGCCACGGGCGAAGAACGGTTGCAGCTCGGCCCAGGAAATGACCGCGGTCTCGCCGAGCAGCTTGGCATAGAGGGTGCTAGTTTGTTCTGTCATGGGATCTACCTGGATTGCATGGGCGCCATGATAACGCCCGCCGGTAGCCCACGACAGCCGAAGGGAAACCGGGCCCAGGGAGGTGAGGCAGGTCCGCGCCGTTTTTCTATACGTTTATGTCAACCAGGCGACACGACTCACGGGAGCTCGCCGTGCCGTGCTTTTCAAGCGACGAAGCGCCGCTCTACACTGTACCGGTACAGTTCCCGGGGTCCGTCCATGACGATCACCCGGTCTCCTCCGGCCCCCGCGGCCGCGAGACTACAACAATGACAACACACAAGAAGAGTGGAGCACTATGAAGAAGGGTACTCAGCGTCTATCCCGCCTGTTCGCCGCGATGGCCATTGCCGGGTTCGCCAGCTACTCCATGGCCGCCGACACCATCAAGATCGCCCTGGCTGGCCCGGTCACCGGTCCGGTAGCCCAGTACGGCGACATGCAGCGCGCCGGTGCGCTGATGGCAATCGAACAGATCAACAAGGCAGGCGGCGTGAACGGCGCGCAACTCGAAGGCGTGATCTACGACGACGCCTGCGATCCCAAGCAGGCCGTGGCGGTCGCCAACAAGGTGGTCAACGACGGCGTCAAGTTCGTGGTCGGCCATGTCTGCTCCAGCTCCACCCAACCCGCCACCGACATCTACGAAGACGAAGGCGTGCTGATGATCACCCCGTCGGCCACCGCCCCGGAAATCACCTCGCGCGGCTACAAGCTGATCTTCCGCACCATCGGCCTGGACAACATGCAGGGCCCGGTGGCCGGCAAGTTCATCGCCGAACGCTACAAGGACAAGACCATCGCGGTACTGCACGACAAGCAGCAGTACGGCGAAGGCATCGCCACCGAGGTGAAGAAGACCGTGGAAGACGCCGGCATCAAGGTTGCCGTCTTCGAAGGCCTGAACGCCGGCGACAAGGACTTCAACGCGCTGATCAGCAAGCTGAAGAAAGCCGGCGTGCAGTTCGTCTACTTCGGCGGCTACCACCCGGAAATGGGCCTGCTGCTGCGCCAGGCCAAGCAGGCCGGGCTGGACGCGCGCTTCATGGGCCCGGAAGGGGTCGGCAACAGCGAAATCACCGCGATCGCCGGCGACGCCTCGGAAGGCATGCTGGCGACCCTGCCGCGCGCCTTCGAGCAGGATCCGAAGAACAAGGCCCTGATCGACGCCTTCAAGGCGAAGAACCAGGATCCGAGCGGCATCTTCGTCCTGCCCGCCTACTCCGCGGTCACTGTGATCGCCAAGGGCATCGAGAAAGCCGGCGAGGCCGATCCGGAGAAGGTCGCCGCGGCCCTGCGCGCCAACACCTTCGAGACTCCCACCGGGAACCTCGGGTTCGACGAGAAGGGCGACCTGAAGAACTTCGACTTCACCGTCTACGAGTGGCACAAGGACGCCACCCGGACCGAGGTCAAGTAAGCATCGTTGCAGTACGGAGCCCACGTCACCCACCGTGGGCTTTGTTTTAGTACCCGCATGATTCCGCGAGCGGCGGCCCGGCAAGGGCAGGCGAAGACCGGCAGCGTTCACTCCTGGTGGACGGGAGCGCGGCTTTCCCCTGCCTCCCGCCGGCCCGCCGCGCGCCGGATCGTGACGGGTCTCAGCAGCGTTCCGGCCCCACACCCGCGAGCCGAACGTCTACCTGCCGTACAACGGCGGGCGTTTAGCGAGAGAGTCCCATGCCCGAGATTTATCATTACCTACAACAATTGGTTAACGGCCTGACCGTCGGCAGCACCTATGCGCTGATCGCGATCGGCTACACCATGGTCTACGGCATCATCGGCATGATCAACTTCGCCCACGGCGAGGTGTACATGATCGGCTCGTACATCGCCTTCATCGCCATCACCCTGCTGGCGATGATGGGGCTGGACAGCGTTCCGCTGATGATGCTCGCCGCGTTCGCCGCCAGCATCATCGTCACCAGTGCCTTCGGCTACAGCATCGAGCGGGTCGCCTACCGCCCGTTGCGCGGCGGCAACCGCCTGATCCCGCTGATCTCCGCGATCGGCATGTCGATCTTCCTGCAGAACGCCGTGATGCTCTCGCAGGACTCCAAGGAAAAGGCCATCCCGACCCTGCTGCCCGGCAACTTCGTGTTCGGCGAAAGCAGCATGAACGGCGTAGTGATCTCCTATATGCAGATCCTGATCTTCGTCGTCACCTTCCTGGTGATGTTCGGCCTCACCCTGTTCATCTCCCGCTCCCGCCTGGGCCGCGCCTGCCGCGCCTGCGCCGAGGATCTGAAGATGACCAACCTGCTGGGTATCAACAGCAACAACATCATCGCCCTCACCTTCGTCATCGGCGCCGCCCTGGCCGCCGTCGCCGCGGTGCTGCTGGGCATGCAGTACGGCGTGATCAACCCCGGAATCGGCTTCCTCGCCGGGATCAAGGCGTTCACCGCCGCGGTGCTCGGCGGCATCGGCAGCATCCCCGGGGCCATGCTCGGCGGCCTGCTGCTGGGCGTCGCCGAAGCCTTCGGCGCCGACGTGTTCGGCGACCAGTACAAGGACGTGGTGGCCTTCGGCCTGCTGATCCTGGTGCTGCTGTTCCGACCTACCGGCATCCTCGGTCGTCCGGAGGTGGAAAAAGTATGAGCCAGTCCCTCAAGCGCGCGCTGTTCAGCGCCCTCCTCGTGATCCTGGTGTCCTATCCGATCCTCGGCCTGAAGCTGCGCACCGTCGGCATCAAGCTCGAGGTCCTCGGCGCCGATGCGCAGACCCTCTGGACCATCGCCGCGGCCGCCCTGGCCATGTTCGTCTGGCAGCTGTTCCGCGACCGCATCCCGCTCAAGCTGGGTCGCGGCGTCGGCTACAAGGTCAACGGCAGCGGCCTAAAGAACTTCCTCAGCCTGCCATCGACCCAGCGCTGGGCGGTCCTCGCCCTGGTCGTGGTGGCTTTCGTCTGGCCGTTCTTCGCCTCGCGCGGGGCGGTGGACATCGCCACCCTGATCCTGATCTACGTGATGCTCGGCATCGGACTGAACATCGTGGTCGGCCTGGCCGGCCTGCTCGACCTCGGCTACGTCGGCTTCTACGCGGTGGGTGCTTACACCTACGCGCTGCTCGCCGAGTACGCCGGGTTCGGCTTCTGGACCGCGCTGCCGATCGCCGGGATGATGGCCGCGCTGTTCGGTTTCCTCCTCGGTTTCCCGGTGCTGCGCCTGCGCGGCGACTACCTGGCGATCGTGACCCTCGGCTTCGGCGAGATCATCCGCATCCTGCTGCGCAACATGACCGAGATCACCGGCGGCCCCAACGGCATCGGCTCGATCCCCAAGCCGACCCTGTTCGGCCTGACCTTCGAACGCCGCGCGCCGGAAGGCATGCAGACCTTCCACGAGTTCTTCGGCATCGCCTACAACACCAACTACAAGGTCATCCTGCTCTACGTGGTGGCCCTGCTGCTGGTGCTGCTGGCCCTGTTCGTGATCAACCGGCTGATGCACATGCCGATCGGTCGCGCCTGGGAAGCGCTGCGCGAGGACGAAGTGGCCTGCCGCGCTCTCGGTCTCAACCCGACCATCGTCAAGCTCTCCGCCTTCACCATCGGCGCCAGCTTCGCCGGTTTCGCCGGCAGCTTCTTCGCCGCCCGCCAGGGCCTGGTGACGCCTGAGTCCTTCACCTTCATCGAGTCGGCGATGATCCTTGCGATCGTCGTGCTCGGCGGCATGGGTTCGCAGCTCGGCGTGATCCTCGCCGCGGTGGTGATGGTGCTGCTCCAGGAAATGCGCGGGTTCAACGAATACCGCATGCTGATCTTCGGCCTGACCATGATCGTGATGATGATCTGGCGTCCCCAGGGACTGCTGCCGATGCAACGCCCGCACCTGGAGCTGAAGCCATGAGCCGACCGATTCTCGAAGTGAGCGGCCTGACCATGCGCTTCGGCGGCCTGCTGGCCGTCAACGGCGTCAACCTGAAGGTCGAGGAAAAGCAGGTGGTCTCGATGATCGGCCCGAACGGCGCCGGCAAGACCACCGTGTTCAACTGCCTGACCGGCTTCTACCAGCCCACCGGCGGCCTGATCCGCCTCGACGGCGAGGAGATCCAGGGCCTGCCCGGTCACAAGATCGCTCGCAAGGGCGTAGTGCGGACCTTCCAGAACGTCCGCCTGTTCAAGGAAATGACCGCGGTGGAGAACCTGCTGGTCGCCCAGCACCGCCACCTCAACACCAACTTCCTCGCCGGCCTGTTCAAGACCCCGGCGTTCCGCCGCAGCGAGCGCGAGGCCATGGAGTACGCCGCGCACTGGCTGGAGGAAGTCAACCTTACCGAGTTCGCCAACCGCAGCGCCGGTACCCTCGCCTACGGCCAGCAGCGACGCCTGGAGATCGCCCGCTGCATGATGACCCGCCCGCGGATCCTCATGCTCGACGAGCCGGCCGCCGGCCTCAACCCGAAGGAGACCGACGACCTCAAGGCGCTGATCGCCAAGCTGCGCAGCGAGCACAACGTGACGGTATTGCTGATCGAGCACGACATGAAGCTGGTGATGAGCATTTCCGACCATATCGTGGTGATCAACCAGGGCGCCCCCCTGGCCGACGGGACGCCGGAGCAGATCCGCGACAACCCGGACGTGATCAAGGCTTATCTGGGGGAAGCGTGAGCATGCTGAGTTTCGACAAGGTTTCCACCTACTACGGCAAGATCCAGGCGCTGCACGACGTCAGCGTGGAAGTGAAGAAGGGCGAGATCGTCACCCTGATCGGCGCCAACGGCGCCGGCAAGTCGACCCTGCTGATGACGCTCTGCGGCTCGCCGCAGGCGGCCAGCGGCAGCATCCGCTACGAAGGCGAGGAACTGGTCGGCCTGCCCTCCTCCACCATCATGCGCAAGAGCATCGCGGTGGTCCCGGAAGGCCGCCGGGTATTCTCCCGCCTGACGGTGGAAGAAAACCTGGCGATGGGCGGCTTCTTCACCGACAAGGACGACTACCAGGTGCAGATGGACAAGGTGCTGGAACTCTTCCCGCGCCTGAAGGAACGCTACGAACAGCGCGCCGGGACCATGTCCGGCGGCGAACAGCAGATGCTCGCCATCGGCCGCGCGCTGATGAGCAAGCCAAAGCTGTTGCTGCTGGACGAACCTTCGCTCGGCCTGGCGCCGATCATCATCCAGCAGATCTTCGAGATCATCGAGCAACTGCGTCGCGAAGGCGTCACCGTGTTCCTCGTCGAGCAGAACGCCAACCAGGCGTTGAAGCTCGCCGATCGCGCCTACGTGCTGGAGAACGGCCGGATCGTCATGCACGACACCGGCGCCGCCCTGCTGACCAACCCGAAGGTGCGCGACGCCTACCTCGGCGGCTGAGCACCGTCCCGCCGTAGACTTCAGCGCCTACGAAAACGGCCCTCACGGGCCGTTTTTTTATACCGAGGCGTACCGGCTACAGGCCGTAGCGCTCGATAGCGTCCAGGTGCGGCTGGGTGTCGACCTCCGCCGCTTCCGCCAGGCGCAGCCAGCACATGCGGTGCGGCCATTGCCCGGTGGCCTCCTGCAACGCCTGGTGCAGGTCGCGCGGCGCCTGCTGCGCGGGTGTCGCGACGGTGAAGTAGATCGCCCGCAGTTCCTCGCCGCTGCTGGCATCGGTGACCTGGTAGTCGCGGTTGCTGTGCACCCAGACCTTCCAGCCGCGCGCGTCGAGCGTTTCGCGGAAGGCGTCGAAGGCCTCGTCGCCCGGATAGACGCCGTCCACCAGCCAGCTCGGCGAGTAACCACCGCTCTCGAGGACGTGCACCACCGCATAGGTGGGAACGAAACGCTTGCGCTCCTCCTCGTCTTCCGGAGCCGGATAGATCAGGCCGGCGTCGAACACCACCCAGTCACCGACCCGCTGGCTGCGATTGCCCGGCGCGTTCTCGAGGACCCGCGCGGTCACCGGGCCGGTGCGCCGGGCGTAGTAGTCGAGCGCTTCGCCATCCTCGATGTAGCGGACGATCACCCAGCCCCAGTCTTCCTCGATCGGTCCGTCGCCGGCGGCGAACTCCATGCCCATGCCGGCGGCGACCTCGCGCAGCATCGTCCAGTCGCGCGCGGCGCTGGCGGCGGTCATCTGGTCCCACTGCACCGACTGCGGTTCCTCCAGCTTGCCGGCCAGTCGCTGGTAGGCCAGCGCCGCCTCGGCGAAGCGATCCTGCTCCATCAGCGCCTTGCCCAGCAGGCTGTGGGCCCCCAGCGAGCCGGGAGAAATCTCCAGCACCGATTGGCAGGCGCGCTCCAGCTCCGGCCAGTCGTTGAGCTTCTCGGCCAGCTTGACTTCGCTCCACAGCGCGATCAGCGGCACACTGTCGGCGTAGAGCCGGCCGAGGCGCTTGACCTGGTCGTACTCGCCGCGCGCCAGCAAGGCATTGAGCAGGTAGTAGGCCAGTTGCTGCTCCTCGTCGGTATGGCGCTCGACGTATTCCCAGAGCAGGTCGATGGCCTCGTCGTCGGCGGAGCAGGCCTGTAGCGCCGAGGCGGCCACTTCGCGCAAGGCGGTGTCGTCGGGCCGCTCGGCCAGCGCCTGGAGCAGCCACTGCACTTCTTTTTCCGGGTTGCGCGGCGCGTCTTCGCTGCCCTGCGCAGCCAGCCAGTCGAGCAACTCCGCAGCCGGCACCGGCAGCTCCTGCTGCTGCGGCGCGGCATCGATTTCGGCCCTCAACCCGGCGAGCAACTGGCTGGCGCCCCGATCACGCTGCAACTGCTGCGCATGCTGTTCGGCCAGCGCCAGGTGGCGCCTGGCGCTCCACACCGAACCGCGTTGCAGCGCGAGGCGGATGGCCTGGCTGGCAACATCGATGACCACCCGGTGCGCACCCTTCTGCGAATAGTGTTCGAGCATCTGCTGCAAGCGCCCGCCGAAGTCCCAGGTGTTGCGCTCAGGGGTCCGTTGCAGCAGCAGGTAGACCGCGCGCAGCCAGATCGTACGGTAGCGCGGGGCAATCTCGGAGAACGGCAGCAGCGCCTCCAGGGCCTCCTCGTCGCGCCCCAGCAACGCCAGGCCGTGGGCCTTGTACAGACGCCGCGGCTGGCTGATGTTGTTCCACTCCGCGCCCTCGACCTTCTCCTCCATCTCGCCGATCAGGGCCAGCGCCTGTTCCGCGCGCCCCAGGTTCAGCAGGATCGCCACGCGCATCTCCAGGAGGCTGTCGAATACCTCCTCGCCGGCGGCGAGGATCTTCTTCTCCTGTTCGGCCAGGAAGGCCAGGGCATCTTCGCCGCGCCCGTCGTCGAGCAGCGCCTCGGCCTTCTCGTTGCTCAGGCAGTGGAAGCAGGCCCAGGTCGGGTCGATCCGCGCCAGGGTCTCGTCGCACACCTCGATGCGTTCCTCCACCCAGCCCGGGCCGTCGACGTTGGCGTAGCACGACGCCAGGTCCTGGGTCACGCAGACCGACTGCGGGCAGGCCTGGGTGTCGTCGCGGTTGGCCAGTTCGAACAGGGAAACGGCGTCGGCCAGGGCGGTCTCACCCTCCAGCTGGTTGCCGACCCGGTTACGCATTTCCCAGTGGCGGACGAAGATTTCCAGCCACGGGTTGTTCAACGTCCGGCTCAGCGCCTTGACCTCCGGCAACAGCGCCTCGGCGCGCTCCACCTCGAGGTCGCAGACGTACGCGGTGAGTTCGTCGATCAGCCGCGCACTCTGCTCCTGGCCGGCCTCACGCAGGTCGGCGCGGAGCTTCTCCACCCAGTTCCAGATATCCATATGCTTCAGTCTCCATCAGGCGTGTTGCGAATTTTCTTATTGCCCCAGCAGGCGCTTCACCGAATCGGCGAGTCCGGCCAGGGCCTGGTTCAGCGAGGTCGCGGGCTGGCCGCGTCCCTGTCCGGCGATGATCACTTTGAACGAGCGCAGCAGCAACGCTGCATGGGCCGCTTCGCCGCGTTCCTCGCCGACGGCCGCGAGCAGCGCCTGCACCGCCGGATTGTCGAGGTTGACGTAGAGCCGGCTCGGCTGGCGATTGTCGAGCTTGCGGGTGAACTGCCGGGCCAGGCGCAACGCCGCGGTGGAAATACGCTTGTCGGCCTCGTCGTCCTCCAGTCGCCGCTTGAGTTCGGCGTCGCGGTCGGGCACCACCACAAGCGGCAATTCCTCGGGGCTGAAGCGGGCGATCACCAGTTGCTCCTCGGCGCCGCCCAGGTGTTCGGCCAGCCAGCCGGTCTCGCGCTCGGGCAGTCGGTCGAGGCGGAACAACTGGCGGTTGCCCTGCTCGGTGCCCAGCTCCACCAGGCGCATCCCCTTGGCCTGCGCCCAGCGACGGAGGAAGGGTACCACCGCATAGCGATTGCCATGGGCCACCGGTACGCCCATGGCACGGAACAGCATTTCCTCGAAGCCGCTGTCGTTGTCCAGCAGCACATGCACCGCTCCGCGCGAAAGGAGTTCGGAAGCCGGGAGGTCGCCCTGGGAGGTGGGTACGCGCAGGCTGTCCATCATCAGCGTGAACAGACGCTCGTCGCACAACGCCGCTCCCAGCAGGGCCTCGTTGTGCCGCAGCAGGACCCGCCGCCAGGCCTCCGGCTGCTGCCGCGCCACCTCGCCGAGCCCGGCGATCAGCGCCTCGGCCAGCGCATGCTGGATCGCCGCGTAATGGTCGTCACGCTGCAGGTCCTCGCGGCTGGCGGTGGGCGTCAGGCGGTTCGACTCGATCACCCCGCCGACGAACCCGGCCCAGGACGGCAGCAGGTCGCGGGCGTCATCGTCGAGCAGCATGCCGCGAAGGAATACCGAGAGATTGCGGTTGTCGCTGGTGCCATAGGTGCCGCCGTCCTGGATCCACAGCAGACCCTGCACGTCGACCCGCTCGTCCGGGCGCACCGGCAGGCAGCAGATCGGTTCGAAGTCATGTTCGAAACGCGCGGCGAACTCCAGGTCGCGGCGCTGCCGTTGCAGCGGGTGCAGCGCGGCGTCGGCGGCCAGCCGCCACGGCGGCGGCTCCGGGTTGATCGGCTGGGCGTCGCCGCCGACGTGGATCGGCTCGCGCAACAGCACGCAGTAGCGTTCGAGGATCTCGCGCAGGCGCGCGGCCTGGGTCAGCGCACTGTATTCGTCCTGCAGTTCGAGGGTGATCTCGGTGCCTACCGGGCGCGCCGGCATCGGCGTCACGCTGTATTGCTCGGCGTTGCTGGAGACGTAGCAGAAGCCCAGCTCCGGCTGCTGGTAGGACGTGGTCCGCACGCTGACCCGGCGGGCCAGGACGAAAGCGGAGAGGAAGCCCAGGCCGAACATGCCGATCAGCCCGCTGTCCTCGTGGCCGGACTGGCGCAGTCCGCGGGTGTAGCCGACGCCGACGGTGGCCAGGTAGGCGTGGATTTCGTGTTCGGTGAGGCCGGCGCCGGTGTCGACGATGCGCACGGTGTTGCTGGCGCTGTCGCCGATCACCTCGATTCGCGACGGCCCTTGCCAGTCGGGCTGCTCCAGGCGGCGACGGAGGATCGAGTCGTGGGCGTTCTGCACCAGCTCGCGCAACGCCACGGTGGGCGTGGAATAGAGGTGCTTGCTGAGCACCGACATCACGCCGTTGAGGTCGACTCCAGCGCGACGGATCTGGGGAGTGTTCGATTGCGGAAAGCTGCTTTGCATGTCCCTATCCAAGCGTTCGATGAATGGCGTCCGCTCGCGCGCGAGCGGTCCGGTGCGGGATTCTGCCACGTTCCGTCACGTTCCTTGTGCAACGGCGTGCCCGCGATGAGCTTCAGGCCGCATGGAAGCGGCCCGGAGTGCAATAGAGCCGCGTCGCGGCGAAATGTTCAACCCTCCAGGCCGATCAATTGTCGCCGGCTGCGCTCGAACCAGTCGAGCAGGTAATCGGCGAGCACCTGGGTGCGCCGCGGCAGGCCGCCCTGGAACGGATGGACGAGGAACATCGGCGTGCTGCGCGTCTGGTAGTCGCGCAGCAACCAGGCCAGGCGGCCGTCGCCCAGTTCGTCGTGGACCATGTATGACGGCAGCCGGGCGATGCCGGTGCCGGCCAGCGCGGCCTTCTTCAACAGGCTGTAGTGGTTGCTGGCGAGAAAGCCGGAAACCCGTACCCGCTCCAGCCGATGGCGGCGGTGATAGAGCCACTCCTCGTGGCCGCTGTAGTGCGAGTTCAGCAGGCACTCGCGCTCGGCCAGCTCGGCCGGGCGTTGCGGCTCGCCATGTCGCGCCAGGTAGGCGGGACTGGCGCAGGTGATTTCCTGCAGGACGAACAGCGGCCGCGCCACCAGCCGGGCGTCCTGCTCGACCCCAGAGCGGATCGCCAGGTCGAAGCCCTCGCCAACCAGGTCGCGCAGGCCGTTGTACAGGTCCAGCTCGACGCGCAGCCGCGGATGGCGCTCCTGGAAGTCCTCCAGCAGCGCGTCGAACAGGGTCTCGCCCAGCGAGACCGGGAGGGTCACCCGCACCCGTCCTTCCGCTCGCTCCTGCAGGCGCGCCACCGCCTGCCGCGCGCGCTCGGCCTGCACCAGCAAGGCCTGCGCCTCGGGCAGCAGCGCGGCGCCGGCGGCGGTCAGCGAAAGACGGCGGGTGGTGCGGTGCAAGAGGGTCACGCCGAGCTTCTGCTCGAGGACGCCAATGCGCTTCGACAGTTGGCCCTTGCTGCAACCGAGACGCTCGGCGGCGCGGGTGAAACTGCCCAGGTCGTGGAGTACGGCGAAGGCGGCGAGATCGTCCAGGTCCTTCACGATTGTTTCCCTATGAAAACGGTAGGTTGTCGATTGACAGGATTATCCACAGCAAAGGCGACTCTACACTGGAAACCACTCACCTTCACGCAACGAGAGGCCTGTATGAAAATCATCCTGATCGGCGCCAGCGGCACCCTTGGCAAGGGCATCGACAAAGAACTCGGCGAGCGCCACGAGATCGTCCGGGTAGGCCACAGCAGCGGCGATTTCCAGGTCGACATCAGCGACGCGGACTCCATTCGCGCCCTGTTCGAGAAGACCGGTCGCTTCGACGCGCTGGTCGCCGCGGTCGGCAAGGTGCACTTCGGCGCCCTGGAGGAAATGGGCGAGGCGCAATACCAGCTCGGCCTGCGCGACAAGCTGATGGGCCAGGTCAACCTGGTACTGCTCGGCCGCGAGTACGCCAACGACGGGGGCTCCTTCACCCTCACCAGCGGCGTGCTCGCCGAGCAGCCGATCCGCTTCGGCAGTTCGGCGAGCATGGTCAACTGCGCCGTCGAGGGCTTCGTCCGCGGCGCAGCCCTGGAGTTGCCGCGCGGCCTGCGCATCAACGCCGTCAGCCCGACCGTGGTCAGCGAGGCGCTGCCCGGCTACGCGCCCTACTTCCGTGGCTTCAAGCCGGTTCCGGCGGCGGACGCCGCGCTGGGCTACGCACGCAGCGTGGAAGGCGCGCAGACCGGCCAGGTGTACCGCATCTGGTAAGCGATATTTCTCAGGAGAGGCGGTCGGCGTAGCAGGTCGGCGAACTGCCCGGCTGCTGGCGGTCCAGCTCCTCCTCGAGGAACTCGGCCAGCACCACGGCATTGTTGTGCTGCTGGTCGTGGGCGCCGTAGAGCAGCGTCAGGGTGCCCTCGCGAGCGCAGTCGAGCAGGCCCCACCAATGTTCCGGGTGCGCCTGCAACTCGGCGCGGTAGTGTTCGCGGAAGCTGTCGAAGAGTGCCGGATCGTGGCAGAACTGCTTGCGCACCTCGTTGGAGGGCGCGACTTCCTTCAGCCAGTCGTCCATGGCCAGGGCTTCCTTGCGGATACCGCGCGGCCACAGCCGGTCCACCAGTACGCGCCGGCCATCGGCGGGCGACGCCGGTTCGTATACACGCTTGCATTGGATCATCGATCGACTCCCTGGTTGCGATGAAGTCCGATCCGGACTTGAGCTAGGCCCGGACGCTCGGTAACGTGGGCGCATTTTCGATGGAGTCTTCCCTATGCGCCCTGCCCGTCTGCTGGTCTACAGCCTGCTCCCCTTGTTCGCCGCCTGCCAGGTGTGGAAGCCCGAATCGCCGAGCACCAGTGTAGACACCCGCTTCCAGGGCGAACTGGTGAAGATCAACGGCGCGCTGCAATTCCGCCCCTGTACCGAGAAGCGCCTGTTCAGCATCGAGGACGTGGCCAATACCGGCCTGCGCCGCGAAGCCGACAGCCTGTTCGACGACGGCGCCCAGGGCCTGTTCGTCGACCTGCGCGGCACCATGGGACCGGCCAAGGTCCGCGGTACCGACGGCAAGCTGGAGGTCAGCCGACTGTACCGCGTGCAGAACGAGGGCCCCGGCTGCGACGACCCGAACTTCAAGCTGCTGACCTTCGCCGCCAACGGCAACGAACCCTTCTGGAGCGCCAGGGTGAACAACCAGGGCCTGCGCCTGGACCGCCCGGAACACGAAACCCTGGCCTTGCCTTACGTCGCCGAGGAACTGCCGAACGGCAGCACCAGCTATTCCAGCGAGGCGAACGGCAAGAAAGTCGAACTGTGGATCGCCCCGTCGTCCTGCACCGACAGCATGAGCGGCGCCTTCAGCAGCTACTCCGCCGAACTGCGCATCGATGGCGAGACGCTGCGCGGCTGCGCCTATCCGGGCGCACTGGGCAAGTGAAGCGAGGGGCCGCGCGACGGCCCTTTCCCTACAAGAGCAATCCGGCCTGCTCCAGGCGCCGCCGCAGCGCCGTCAGGCCGCCCTCGTACTCCCAGTAGGCGACGCGCCCGTGGGAGGCGCTGACCAGCAGGTATTTCTCGCTGATCGACTGGATCCGTTCGATGCGCAGCAGTTTCTCGACGAAGCGTTCCTCGCCGATCTGCTCGACGATTTCCCGGTTGTCCGCGTCGTAGCCGTGGACCATGAAGGCGGCGCGCACCTTGAGGCGGATGAAACTCATCGCACGGCTCTGCGCTGGAGGGAAAGATTGCGATGGCACACTGTCGAGCGCCCCGAGCCGTTCGGCCGCCGCGCCGGATTGGCGTAGGTCTCCAGCTCGACGAAGCCGGCCTTGCGCATCATTCCCGCCGACGCCAGGTTCTCTTCGTGACGATCGATATAGACGTCCTCGATGCCTTCGTCGGCCAGTTGGGCCAGCACCGCCTCCAGCAACGCGCTGCCGAGCCCCTGGCCGGCCGCCGCCGGATGCACTACCGCCTCGCAGATGTAGGCCCGCGGCGCATCGGCACGCTGCGGCTGGTAATGGGCGAAATCCTCGGTGCGGCGGAAGCTGGCGAACCCCAGCAGCCGATCGTCGCGCTCGGCCAGGACGGCACGTACCTCGCCGTCGGCGATGGCTCGCAGATGCGCACGCACCCCCTCCTCCGGCAAATGGTTCCAGGGATTCGGCCCGTGGCTCAGCAGCAGGTCGGTCATGGCCTCGATATCGCCGGTTTCGGCAGCTCGCAAACGGTGCATATCCACTCCTTCAAAGTCCAACCACCAGCAGCCCGTCGGGCAACGCCACGCCGCGCTCGACGCAGGCAGCCAGCGCCTCGACCAGGGGTTCCAGTGCATAGCCCTGCCTGGCCAGCCAGACCGGATCGTAATAGGTGGTCGCATAGCGTTCGCCGCCATCGCAGAGAATCGCCACCAGCGAACCCTTCTCGCCGGCCGCGACCATTTGCCGTGCGGCCACCAGGGCGCCGATCAGGTTGGTTCCGCTGGAACCGCCGACCCGCCGCCCCAGGCGCCGGGCCAGGTAATGCATGGCCGCCAGCGACCAGGCGTCCGGTACCTTGACCATCGCGTCGATCACTTCCGGCAGGAAGGACGCCTCGACCCGCGGCCGGCCGATGCCCTCGATCCGCGAACCGCAATCCAGGGTCAGGCCACGGTCGCCGCTGACATAGGCGTCGAAGAACACCGAACGCTCGGCGTCGGCGCAGAGCACCCGGGTGCAGTGCTGGCGATAGCGCACGTAGCGGCCGAGGGTCGCCAGGGTGCCGCCGGTCCCAGGGCTGGAGATCAGCCAGGTCGGGGTCGGGTACGGCTCGTGGCGCATCTGCTGGAAGATCGACTCGGCGATGTTGTTGTTCGCCCGCCAGTCGGTGGCGCGCTCGGCATAGGTGAACTGGTCCATGAAATGGCCCCCGCTCTCCCGCGCCAGGCGTTCGGACTCGGCGTAGATCTGGGTGGGGTCCTCCACCAGGTGGCTCTGGCCGCCGTAGAAGGCGATCTGGGCGATCTTTTCCTTCGAGGTGCTGGCCGGCATCACGGCGATGAAGGGCAGGCCCAGCAGGCGTGCGAAATAGGCTTCGGAAATCGCCGTGGAGCCGCTCGATGCCTCGATCACCGGCGCGGCCGGCCTGAGCCAGCCGTTGCACAGCGCATAGAGGAACAGCGAGCGCGCCAGGCGATGCTTGAGGCTGCCGGTGGGGTGGCTGGACTCGTCCTTGAAGTACAGTTCGACGCCAGGCAGGCCGGGAGTCTCCAGGGGGATCAAATGGGTATCGGCGCTGCGCTGGAAATCCGCTTCGATGATGCGGATCGCCTCGCGGGCCCATTGGCGTTGGTCGACGGTCATGGAAACTCCTTCAGTTCAGGACGCCGGCCGGAGGCGGCGGCGGAGCGCTGCGCCACTGGCTGATGGCGACGCCGATGAAGACCAGGCCGGCAGCGAGCATCTGCGGGCCGTTGAGGGTTTCGCCGAGGAACAGCGAGGCGAATACCAGGGTGAAGACCGGGATCAGGTTGATGAATCCCGAGGCCTGGCTGGCCGGCAGTCGACCGACGCCGAAGTTGTACAGGCCGTAGGCGCCCACCGTGACCACCACGCCGAGATACACCACCGCCTGGATCCCCAGAGCGCTGGGCTGGCTCGGCAGGTCGGCGCTGGCCAGCGCCAGCGGCAGGAAGAACAACGTGCCGACGAATGCCTGCATGGCGGTCAGGGCGAATGCCGAGTAGCGCGCCGACAGGTGCTTCAGCAACAGGGTATAGCCGGTGGCGCAGAGCATCGCGAGAAGTTCGAAGAAGTTGCCCAGCAGCGGCTGCGGCGCGTGCAGGTCGGGCTCGCCGGCGAGGCTCAGCCAGATCGAACCGAGCACCGCCAGGCCGAAGCCGATCCAGGTCATCCGGCCGATCCGTTCGTGCAGCAGCAACCAGGCCCCCACCGCCACCAGCAACGGCAGCAGCGCGGTGATCATCCCGGCCTGGGCCGCGCTGGTGTATTGCAGGGCGAAGGATTCGCAGAGGAAGTACAGGCAGGGTTCGCAGACGGCCAGGCCGAGCAGGTACTTCCAGTCGCCCGGGCGGTAGTCGATGCGTCCCCGCCAGCGCCAGGCGACGAGGAACACCAGGCTGCCGAGGGCCATGCGACCGAAGATCACCCAGAGCGGCGGCAGTTCGCGGAAAGCGACCTTCAGCACCACGTACGAACTGCCCCACAGCGCCATCGCCAGGATCAGGCAGGCCAGGGCGAACCAGCGCGTCCGAGTCAAGGGAATCTCCACCACGGGCGCCGTCGCGGCGCCGGAAAAAGGACTCCCAGTATAGGCAGCCGACTAGCCGCGCCGACAGGCACAGAAAGCGGGCAAAACTGTTGCGCCGTGCCTCACTGCTCCCAGGGCTTGCCGCGAGTCTTCTTCTCCAGCGGCAACTGCTGCAGCACCGCGGCCTTGGCCAGCATGTAGGCGCTGACCGGAGCGCTGATGAAGAGGAACAGGCTGATCAGCAGCTCATGCAGGCTGATGCCCGCCTGGCGGTTGGAGAAATAGATCAGCGAGGCGACGATCACCCCGCCGACCCCGAGGGTGGTGGCCTTGGTCGGCCCGTGCAGGCGCATGAAGAAGTCCGGCAGGCGGTACAGGCCGATCGCGCCGATCAGGACGAAGGCGCTGCCCAGCAGGAGGAACGCCGAGACGAGGATTTCCACCCACAGGCTCAGGGGTTCGCCAGTCATTCGATGATGTCTCCGCGCAGCATGTATTTGGCCACCGCCACCGTACCGACGAAACCGAGCACCGCGATCAGCAGCGCCGCCTCGAAGAACAGGTCGCTGTCGCGCCAGATGCCGTACAGCACCAGCAGGGCGATGGCGTTCACGTAGAGGGTGTCCAGCGCCAGCGCCCGGTCCGGCAGGCACGGCCCCTTGACCAGGCGCGCCAGGGTCAGCAACAGGGCCAGGCCGAGCAGCGCCAGGCACAGCGGGATCACGTAAGCGAGCATGGGAAGATCTCCTTCAGCGGCGCTTCGTAGCGTTGCTTGATCTCGGCGATCAGCGCCGCCTTGTCCGGCACGTCGAGGCCGTGCACCAGCAGGGTCTTGCGGTCGTCGCTGAGGTCCGACGACACCGACCCCGGGGTCAGCGAGACGATGCTCACCAGCACGCTGATGGCGAGGTCGTTCTCCAGCTCGATCGGCACCTCGACGAAGGCCGGACGCAAGCGCTCGATCGGTCCGAGGGTCAGACGGGCAACCTGGACATTGGCGACGAGGATGTCCCACATCACCAGCACCAGCAGCTTCAACAGCAGCAACGGATGCCACTCCTGGCTGCGCCCGACCAGCAGGCGGTTGGTCAGCAGCGGAATGCACACGCCGAGGAAGGCGCCGAGCAGCCAGTGGCCGATGGCGAAGGAATCCACCAGCAGCAACCAGACCAGCAACAGCAGGACACTAAGCACGGGATGAGGCAATACGCGAAGAAGCGGACGCGGCAACGAACGGCTGATCATGCGGCACCTCCGCGGGTGATGATCTGGCGATACAGGTCGAGGTCGTGCAACTGCGCCGCGGTGGCCTGGACGTAGGCCAGCAGCGGCTTCGCAGCGAACACCAGCAACGGGCCGGCGGAGAGCAACAGGATGCAGGCGAACAAGCGGCCGTGGTCCAGTTCGGCGCTACCGAGCACGGTATGCCCGGTGCGCCAGAACAGTGTGCTGCCGGCCCGGCTCAACGCCACCAGCGCCACCAGGCCACTGCCCAGTACCACGCTCCACAGGGCCAGCGCCTGGCTGCCGGGAGCGACCGACTGCAAAAGCATGATCTTGCCGAAGAACCCCGACAATGGCGGCAGACCGGCGACGGCGATGGCACCGATGAAGAAAGCCCCGCCGAGCAACCGAGGGTTCTGCAACGCCGGGCCCTGGACCAGGTCGCCGGCCTTGTCGCCGCGCTGGCGGGCGACCAGGTCGGCGAGCAAGAACAGGCCACCGGCGATCCAGGTACTGTGCAGCAGGTAGTACAGCGACGCCGCCAGCGCCCGCTCGCTGCCCAACGCCACGCCAGCCAGGAGGGTTCCGGCGGAGACCACCACCAGGTAGGCCAGCAGGCCTTGCAGGGTCCGCGCCGCCAAGGCACCGATCGCGCCCAGGCCGAGGGTCGCCAGGGCCAGCGGCCAGAGCCAGGCCTGCGCCAGGTTGGCCAGCTCGCCGGCGGCCTCGCCGAAGACCAGCGTGTAGACCCGCAGGATCGAGTAGATGCCGACCTTGGTCATGATCGCGAACAGCGCCGCCACCGGCGCGCTGGCCGCGGCATAGGCGCGCGGCAGCCAGAAGTACAGCGGCAACAGCGCCGCCTTCAGGGCGAACACCACCAGCAGCAGGAGCCCGGCTGCCGCCAGCAGCGGCGCGCGCTCGGCATCGGCCATGGCGATCTTCTGCGCCATGTCGGCCATGTTCAGGGTGCCGGTGAGGCCATACAGGGTACCCACGGCGATCAGGAAGAACGCCGAGCCGACCAGGTTGAGGATCACGTAGTGCAGGCCCGAGCGGACCCGCTCCGCGCCGCCGCCATGCAGGAGCAGCGCGTAGGAGGCGATCAGGAGTATCTCGAAGAACACGAACAGGTTGAACAGGTCGCCGGTCAGGAAGGCGCCGTTGATACCGAGCAGCTGGAACTGGAACAACGCGTGGAAATGCTTGCCCAGGCGGTCGTCGCCACGCAGCGCGTAGATCAGCGCGGCGCTGCCGAGCACCGCGGTGGCCAGCAGCATCAGGGCGGCGAGACGATCGAGCATGAGCACGATGCCGAACGGCGCCGCCCAGTTGCCCAGGGCATAGACGCTCAGGTCGCCGCTGGCGGCCGTGCGCATCAGCAACAGACTCAATGGGATCAGCGCCAGCGCCGCGAGCAACGACAAGCCGCGCCGCCAGCGCTCGGCCAGCGGCAACAGCAACAGGCTGCCGGCAAACAGGGGGAGCAGGATCGGCAGGATCAGCCAATGGCTCATGGGCGCGGCTCCTCCTCGTCCGGGCGTCCATCTACGTGGTCGCTGCCGAGGTCGCCGAGGCCACGCAGGGCCAGGACCACGACGAAGGCGGTCATGGCGAAGCCGATGACGATGGCGGTCAGCACCAGCGCCTGCGGCAGCGGGTCGCCATACTCGCCGGGAGTGCCGATCACCGCGACGCTGCCGCCGAGCCGGCCCATGGCGAACAGGAACAGGTTGACCGCGTAGGAGATCAGCGTGAGACCGAGCACCACCGGGAAGGTCCTCGCCCGCAGCAGCAGGTAGACGCCGCTGGCGGTGAGCAGGCCGAGGGTGATGGCGAACAGGGCTTCCATCAGAGCGCCTCCTCTTGTGCGACGGGTTCAGGCATCAGGCTGAGCTTGCCGAGGTAGGACAGGATCAGCAGCGCGGCACCGACCACGGTGAGGTACACGCCGAGGTCGAACAGCATCGCCGTGGCCAGCTCGATCTCGCCGATCAGCGGCAACTCGAAGTGGCCGAACGCGGAAGTCAGGAACGGATAGCCGAACAGCCAGCTGCCAAGCCCGGTGAGCCCGGCGATCAGCACTCCGGCGCCAGCCATGGCCGCATAGTTCAGCGGCAGGCGCTGCTCGACCCACTGCGAGCCGCTGGCGATGTACTGCAGCACCAGGGCGATGGCAGTCACCAGGCCGGCGATGAAGCCTCCGCCCGGCAGGTTGTGGCCGCGCAGGAAGATGAACACCGAGATCAGCAACGCCAGCGGCAGCAGCACCCGCGACAGGGTTTCCAGGATCAGCGGGTGCTTGGCGTGGGCCCAGTTGCGACCCTGCGGGTCGCAGGTCGGCTTGTGCAGGGCGAAACCGGCGAGCATCGCGTAGATGCCGACGCCGGCGATCGCCAGCACGCTGATCTCGCCGAGGGTATCGAAACCACGGAAGTCCACCAGGATGACGTTGACCACGTTGTAGCCGCCGCCCCCGGAGACGCTGTTCTCGACGAAGAATCCGGCGATGCTCTCGTAGGGCCGGGTCAGCACCGCGTAGGCCAGCAGCGCCACCAGCATGCCGACCCCGCCGGCCAGCGCCACGTCGCGCAAGCCGCGCAGGCTGGAGGACTCCGCCGGAGTGCGCGAGGGCAGGAAATACAGCGCCAGCATCAGCAGGACCATGGTCACCACTTCCACCGACAGTTGGGTCAGCGCCAGGTCCGGGGCCGAGAAGCGAGCGAAGGCCAGGGCCACCAGCAGGCCGGCGACGCTGAGGATCAATAGCGCGACCAGGCGCATGCGATGGAACAGCGCCGTGGCCAGGCCGCTGAAGGCCAGCACCAGCATGCCCAGGGCGGTGATACCGTCCAGCGGGGTCAGCCCGCGCGAGCCGGTCAGCCTCGCCAGCGGCGCCAGCTCGACCGCCACCACGACCAGCGCCGCGCCCAGCAGCCAGGCCAGGTAGCGCTGCAGCGACCCGTTCTCCAGCCAGGCGGTCAGGCGCGCGGCCAGGGCCACCACACGTTGCACCTGCTGCTCGAAGACCAGCTTGGCGTCCACCTCCGGCAATCCGGCATACCAGTTGAACAGCGGCTTGCGCAGGACATAGACCAGCACACCGCCAACCAGCGCCACCACGCTCATCAGCAATGGCAGGTTGAAACCGTGCCAGATCGCCAGGCTGTATTCCGGCAGTTGCCCGCCAAGGCTGGCACTGGCGGCGGCGGCCAGCAGCGGCGCCACGGTGTAGGCCGGCAGCATGCCGACCAACAGGCAGAGGAACACCAGGATCTCCACCGGTACCTTCATGTAGCGCGGCGGCTCGTGGGGCGGGAACTTCGGCAACCGGGCCGGCTCGCCGTTGAAGAACACGTCGTGGATGAAACGCAGCGAATAGGCCACCGAGAACACCCCGGCCAGGGTCGCCACCGCCGGCACCAGCCAGTTGAAGCTGCCCAGCAGGTTCTGGCTGAGGGTTTCGCCGAAGAACATCTCCTTGCTGAGGAAGCCGTTCAGTAGCGGCACCCCGGCCATCGCCAGGGAGGCGACGATGGCCAGCACCGCGGTATGCGGCAGGTACTTCCACATCCCGTTGATCAGGCGCATGTCGCGACTGCCGGTCTCGTGGTCGATGATCCCGGCGGCCATGAACAGCGAGGCCTTGAAGGTCGCGTGGTTGATGATGTGGAACACCGCGGCGACGTTCGACAGCGGGGAGTCGAGGCCGAACAGCAGGGTGATCAGGCCCAGGTGGCTGATCGTCGAGTAGGCCAGCAGCCCCTTCAGGTCATGCTGGAACAGTGCCATGCCGGCGCCCAGCAACAGCGTTACCAGGCCGCTCAGGCTGACCAGGTAGAAGAACCACTCGGTGCCGGCCAGCGCCGGATACAGCCGGGCCAGCAGGAACACGCCGGCCTTGACCATGGTCGCCGAGTGCAGGTACGCGGAAACCGGGGTCGGCGCCGCCATCGCGTGGGGCAGCCAGAAATGGAAGGGGAACTGCGCCGACTTGGTGAACACGCCGAGCAGGATCAGGATCAGTACCAGCGGATACAGGGCGTGGGCGCGGATCAGCTCGCCAGCCGCGAGGACCTCGGTGAGTTCGAAGCTGCCGGCGATGTGGCCGAGCAGCAGCACCCCGGCCAGCAGCGCCAGGCCGCCCCCTCCGGTAACGGTCAGGGCCATCCTCGCACCCTTGCGGGCGTCGGAACGGCTGCCCCAGAAGCCGATGAGCAGGAACGAGGACAGGCTGGTCAGCTCCCAGAAGAGCATCATCAGCAAGAGATTTTCCGCGAGCACCACGCCGAGCATGGAGCCCATGAACAGCAGCAGGAAAGCGAAGAAACGCCCCATCGGCTCCTGTTCGGAGAGGTAGTAGCGGGCGTAGAGGATCACCAGCAGGCCGATGCCGAGGATCAGCAGGGCGAAGAGGAAACCGAGGCCGTCCAGGCGCAGGCTGAGGTTGATGCCGATTTCCGGCAGCCAGGAATAGCTGGCGGTCAGGGTCTGCCCGGCGAACACCGTGCCGCGCTGCCCGAGCAACAGGATCAGGCCGATCAGCGGCGCCACACCGGCGGACGCCGCGCACAAGGTGCGGCCGCCACGCTCGGCGAGCAGGGGCAACAACGCCCCCATGAACGGCAGCGCGATGATCAGCGCCAGAATCATGGGCTACTCCTCTTCGGTGGCGGAGCCCCCGGCATGCCTGGCCGGCGGTGCTTCCCCGCGGTTGTCGGTGCGCGGCCGGATCGCCAGCAGCTCGAAGCCCCGCCCGCCACCGGCAGGCGCGGCGCAACGGAGCTGCGATTATCGCAATCTATCGAACGAACGTCATGGATTGAATTATTACAAAATTCAGGCGTTCCGACTGCTGGAAAGCCGAAAAAAACTCTGCAACGGCAACGACTTGAAGCTTAGCAAGACAACCCCGGCAGTGGCTCGGCGACACAACGAAAACGGCCGGCGAAGTGCCGGCCGTGGGACAACGAGGGAAGAATCAGTGAGCGACGCGGCTGGTGCCGTTGACGGTCAGGATGCGCACGCGCTCGCCGACGCGGAAGATCTGGCCCTGATCGACCTGCTGGACGTAGGCGCGGGTGCTGCCGTCGTCTTCGCGCACGGTGATCTCGACGCCCTGGGTGCGCGTCAGGCCTTCTTCGGTAGCCGCGCCCAGCAGGCCGCCAGCGACCGCGCCGATGATGGCCGCGACGTAGCTGCCCTTGCCGCCGCCCACCGCGCTGCCGGCGACACCGCCGACGCCGGCACCGGCGATGGAACCGATCGGGGTCTTGGTGCCTTCGATCTTGACCGGGCGCAAGGCCTGGATGGTGCCCATGCGTACAGTCTGCACGGTACGGGCTTCCTCACGGCTGTAGGTATCGCCGGTGAGGCTGGATTGGCAGCCGCCAAGAGCCAGGGCCATGGCGGTGAAGGAAGCAACGATCAAGGCAGACTTGCGCATAACGGCATCTCCGAAAGGGATAACTGACGAATATTAGACTCTCCCGCAGCCGCTCCTGTCACCTGGCCGGCGCGAGATAATCGAATCGATTCAGCAATGGTACAGGTTCGTTCAGTTTCGACCGAACCCTCCCGCTTTCATCGGCGGGACCGATCGGCTAGGGTGAGCGCCCGCAGAAGGAACAGCCATGGACTATTTCATCATCGTCGTCACCACCGCCGCCGGCCTGTATTTCCACTGGTGGATCTACTGGCGCATCCGCCGCTGGATGGACCGCGACCTGGCGCTGTCATTCGCCGGCGACGACCCGCAAAAGCGTGACTATCTGTTACAGCGACTGGCCGAGGCCAAGGCCAGCAAGGTGAAGCGGCGCGACCTGCCGGCCTGGCTGGAGCGCGCCGCCGCCGACTACCCTTCCCGCGAAGCCTGAGCCAGGCGCCAGAGCCGGGCGATCTGCTCGGCGCGCGCCTCCAGTTCCGCCGCCGCTCCGGCACAGGCCTGCTCCAGGCTGATCGGTCCCGGCGCCAGGCTGAACGCCGCATCGATGCCGGCGTCGTGCAGGCGCTGGTAGCCGTCGCCCAGGCTGCCGGCCAGGGCTACCACGGGAACGCCGGCCTGGCGCGCGATCCGCGCCACGCCCACCGGGGTCTTGCCGTGCAGGCTCTGCGCATCCAGGCGGCCCTCGCCGGTCAGCACCAGGTCGGCACCGACCAGCGCATCGGCCAGCCCGGCCAGCTCCGCCACCAGTTCGATGCCTGGGCGGAAACGCGCACGGAGGAATGCCCTCGCGGCGAAACCCAGGCCGCCGGCGGCGCCGACGCCCGGCACCCGGCTGAAGTCCTCGCCCAGGGTCGCCGCGACCACCTTGGCGAAGTGCGCCAGGGCGGCATCCAGTTGCGCCACCTGTTCGGCGCTGGCGCCCTTCTGCGGGCCGAACACCGCCGACGCGCCGCGCGGCCCGCATAGCGGGTTGTCGACGTCTGCGGCGACTTCCACCGCGACATCCACCAGGCGCGGATCCAGCCCGCCCAGGTCAAGACTGTGCAGGCCAGCCAGCGCGGCGCCGCCGGGCGCCAGTTCCTCGCCGTCGGCAGCCAGGAAACGCACGCCGAGCGCGCTCAGCAGGCCGGCGCCGGCATCGTTGGTAGCGCTGCCGCCGAGGCCGAGGATGATCTTCCGCGCCCCGGCGTCCAGCGCCGCACGGATCAGCTCGCCAGTGCCACGGCTGCTGCTGCGCGTGGCGTCGCGGCGGTCGCGCGGAACCAGGTGCAAGCCGCTGGCGGAAGCCATTTCGATCACTGCGGTGGCGTCGTCCAGCCAGCCCCAGTGCGCCAGGGTCGGCTCACCGAGCGGGCCTTCGACCCGGCATTCGCGACGTTCGCCGGCGGTGGCGGCGAGTACCGCATCGACCGTGCCTTCGCCGCCGTCCGCCAGTGGCCGCAGCAACACCTCGGCCTGCGGGAAGACTCGCCGCCAACCGCGGGCGATAGCCTCGGCGACGTCGGGCGCGGACAGGCTTTCCTTGAACGAATCAGGAGCAATCACGATTTTCATCAGTCACCTCACAGGGCCGGGAGTCCCCGGCCCCGCTTCAATCAGAGCAGCACAAGGCTGAGCAGCCATACCGCGAGCATACCGGCGAGACCCTGGACCAGGGTCGCCAGGGTCTGGGCGCGATAGGCAGTGGATACGGTCATGCGGCTGAACTGGGTGACCACCCAGAAGAAGCTGTCATTGGCGTGGGACACCGTCATCGCCCCGGCACCGATCGCCATGACCGTCAGCACCCGGCCCATCTCGCTGTCCAGGCCGAGCTGCGGCAGCAGCGGAGCGACCAGCGCCGAGGTGGTGACCAGCGCCACGGTGGTCGAGCCCTGCGCGGTCTTCAGCGCGGCCGCCACCACGAACGGCATGAACAGGCCGATGCCCAACGCGGACAGGGTGCTGCCCAGGTAGTCGCCGAGCGGAGTGATCTTCAGCATCGCACCAAAGGCGCCGCCGGCGCCGGTGATCAGCAGGATCGGCGCGGCCGACTGGATGCCTTCCACCACGCGCTCATGGAATTCCTCGCGCTTGCTCTGGCCCTTGAGCAGGGTGCAGGCCAGCGCCAGGCCGACCAGCAGGGCGATCACCGGTTGACCGAGGAAGTTCAGGCAGGCGAACAGTACGCCCTCGCCCAGCGGCTTGCTCGGGAATACCGCGACCGAGCCAAGGCAGATCAACAGGATCGGTACGAAGATCGGCGCGAACGCCTGGGTCGCGCTGGGCAGCTTGCCGTAGCGGGCACGCAGCTCGCTGAAATCCTCTTCGGTCTGGACGACCTGGCCGTCGTCGACCAGGGGAATGTCCTTGCCGACGAAGCGATTGGCCCACCACATGCCGGCCATCGCGGTGACGAAGGCGACCACCAGGCCGACCACGATCACCAGGCCAAGGCTGGCGTCCAGGCCGAGGTTGCCGGCCGCGGCGATCGGTCCCGGGGTCGGCGGCACGAAGGTGTGGGTGGCGTAGAGACCGGTGGCCAGGGCCACGCTCATGGCGATGGTGGATATCTTCATCCGCGCCGCCAGGGCGTTCTTCAGCGAGTTGAGGATGACGAAGCCGGAATCGCAGAACACCGGGATCGACACCAGGTAGCCGATAATCGACATGGTCAGGGTCGGGAAGCGTTCGCCGAGCAGGCGGATCACGCTTTCCGCCATGGTGATCGCCGCACCGCTGCGCTCGAGGATCACCCCAATGATGGTGCCGAGCACGATGACGATGCCGATGTAGCCGAGGATGCTGCCGAAGCCGCCGGTAACGGTCTTGACGATTTCCGCCGTGGGTACCTGGTAGGCGAAGCCGGCGATCAGCGCGGCCGCCAGCAGGGCGAGGAACGGGTGCAGCTTGAGTCGCGTGGTGGACAGGACGATAAAGGCGATCAACGCCAGCAGGATCAGGACCAGGGTCATGAGCCGCCTCCTTGTTGTTATGGGTGTGGGATGGGCGCCCAGGGGCGGGTCATTTTCGCTCCGTCGGGACCGGCCACGCCTTGTGCAACGGCCAGAGGAAGACGGCGCTGGAAGGGGAACATTTTGTGCGACTGCACAGTGAATCGATTGATCCGCCCGTTACCCGCGGCGCGGAACGAGCAATTGCAGCCCCAGCAACAATTGCTGGCGGTGCTCCAGGCGAGCGAGATCGAGCCCGCTGATCGAAGCGATGCGCTCCAATCGGTAGCGCAGGCTGTTGCGATGGATTCCCAACGCCTGGGCACAGGCCTGGGCGTGCCCGTCATGGGCGCACCAGGACTCCAGGGTAGCGGCCAGCGAACCTTGCGGATCGTGGTCGAGCAACCGCTGCAAGGGCGCCAGCAGCTGCCGCACCTGCCAACTGTCGCGCTGGCTGAACAGCAGGCTGGCGAGGCGGTGTCCGTCCAGGGTCACGACCCGCCGACCGGGCAACCGGCTGCGCGCATAGTCCAGCAGGTCGCGCGCGGCGCAGGCCGAGGCGCGCAGCTCGGCCAGGTCATGCGCCGGGTCGCCGGCACACAGGCGCGCCACGCCCCAGCCGCGCGCGTCGGCGCGCTCCAGCCAGTGCTCGAGCGTATCTGCGTGGGCTACCGGCCGGCACCAGAACACCAGGCGCTCGCCCAGCGCCGCGCTCCAGTGCTCCGCCCGGCCGCCGAGTGCCGCCAGCAGGCGAGCCTGGCAAGGCAGCGGATCGGCATGCTCGGGCAGCTCCAGGAAGACCGCCTGGCGCGGCCAGTGCATGGCCAGCCCCAGGTGTTCGGCATCGGCCGCCAGCGCCCCGAGGCCGTGGCCGGGATCGAGCAACTGGCGCAGCCAGGCTTCGTGACGCTGGCGTTGCCAGTGTCGCTCGTCCTGCATCTGGCGCTGTTCCATGAGCATTTCCGCTGCCATCCGCACCAGCTCGGCATAGGGCCGGACCACCTCCGGCGCGCCGGTGATGCCGAGCACGCCGACCAGCCGCTCGGCGTGCAGCAACGGCAGGTTCACCCCTGGCCGCACCCCGCGCAGGCAGGCGGCGGCCTGCTCGTCGATTTCCACCACCCGCCGGTTGGCCAGCACCAGTTGCGCCCCTTCGTGGCGGGTATGCAGGCGCGATGGATCGCCGCTGCCGATGATCATGCCCTGGGCATCCATCACATTGATGTTGTGCGGCAGGATGGCCATCGCCCGATCGACGATGTGCTGCGCCAGCGTCGAATCCAGTTCGAACATGGAGGACTCAGGGCGCCAGGCGTTCGCGCGACCAGCCGCCGTCCTGGCGTCGATAGTCGAGACGGTCGTGCAGGCGGCTCGGCCGCCCCTGCCAGAACTCGATGCGCTGCGGCAGGAGACGGTAGCCGCCCCAGTGCTCGGGACAGCTCGGCGGCTGGTCGGCGAAACGCCGCTCGGTGTCCGCGAGCAGCCGTTCCAGCTCGGCGCGATCGGCGATGACCCGGCTCTGCGGCGAGGCCCAGGCGCCCAGGCGACTGCCCAGCGGACGCACCTGGTAGTAGGCGGCGGATTCCTCGGGAGTGACCTTCTCGACGCTGCCTTCGATGCGCACCTGACGCTCCAGCGCCGGCCAGAAGAAGGTCATGGCCGCCCGCGGATTGGCCGCCAGTTGCTGGCCCTTGGCGCTTTCGTAGTTGGTGAAGAAGGTGAAGCCGCGCTCGTCGAGGCCCTTGAGCAGGAGGATACGGCAATGCGGATAGCCGTCGGCGTCGACGGTGGCCAGGGTCATGGCGTTGGGTTCGACCGGCAGGCGCTCGGTCTTCACCGCGTCGTCGAACCACTGGCGGAACAGGCTGAAGGGATCGCTAGGGGCGTTGGCCTCGCTGAGGCCATCGCGGGTGTACTCGCGGCGCATATCGGCCAGGGACTGGGTCATGGCGCATCTCCAGGGGGAAATGCGCCATAGCTTAACCGCAGACTCCGCCTCGCGCTTGATCCGGGACAATGGCGCCAAGCGCCCTGCCCCGGTTCGGCTCAGTTGCCCTGGGCCAGGGACAGCAGGCTGGCGCGCTGGGTATAGAGCACTTCGACGCGACGGTTCTGGGCGCGGCCGGCGGCGCTGGCGTTGTCCGCGCGCGGCATGTCGGAACCGACCCCCTTCAGGCGCAATTGGTCGCCTTTCAGGCCGCTGAGGCGGAAGATCGCCGCCACCGACTGGGCACGCTCGAAGCTCAGCTTGTCGTTGACCGCCTTGCTGCCGGTGCTGTCGGTATGGCCGAGCACCAGGATACCGCTCTGCGGATCGGCCTGGGCCATCTTGGCGACCTTGCCCAGCGGGTTGAGGGTGATCGGCATCAGCATGGTGTGGCGCTTGGGATTGAACGAGTAGTCGGCGGGGGCGATGACGATCAATGCGTTGTCGCGGCGTTCGAGGGTGAACTCGCTACCGGCGATCGCTTCGCGCAGGGCTTTCTCATGAGTATCCAGCCACTCCTTGGTGACCTTCTGCTGGACCAGTGCCGGCTTGCCCGACGCCTTGCTCGCCGAGCTGGCGCCGAACGGCCACCACCAGGGGTTGGCGGCCTTCGGCTCGGCTGCGGCGGCGATTTCTTTCTTCGCCGCGGCGATCTCGGCCTTCTGCTCCGCAGCCTTGGCGGCTACGTCCCGACCGCCTTCGTCCTTGCCGAACGGCCACCACCAGTGGCTGGAGCCGACATGCTCGGCTTCGGCCTTCTGTTCCGTGGCCTGCTTGGCGACGGTCTGTCCGTCGTCCTTGCCGAACGGCCACCATGAATGGCTGGAAGCCTGCTCGGCCGGAGCCTTGGCTGGCTGCGAGGAAGCATCCTGGGTCTGGAAATAGCTGCAGCTGGAGGCGGTCATGCAGAGAAGAAGCGTCGAGGTCTTAAGCAGTTTCATACGTCGGGGTCCGTTGGAAGTGAAAGAAGGCGAGCCCGATGGAACATTCGGCTCAACCGCCGGTCACATCGCAGCGATGCCGGAGTCGATCCACTGCCCCGGCAACGCCCTATCTCATACGACGCTTTAGATTGTGTCGCTAAGCCATTATTTGGCAATGAAATTTAGCGTCGAGCCGACAAGCGGTTAAAAGTTAACCAACGGATTACAGACACTCCCCCGCGACACGCGCCAGCTGTTGCGCCCGCGGATCCATCAGCACGTACGGCCCCAAGGCGTTGCTGACAAAGGAAAAAGCCAGGTCGCGCTCGGGATCGGCGAAGCCGATCGAGCCACCCGCTCCAGGGTGGCCGAAGGCCTTGGGGCCGAGTCCGTAGGTCGCATTGGCCACGCCCGGTTGGTCGAGCATGGTGCCGAGGCCGAAGCGGGTCCGGGTCAGCAAGGTCCGATCCTCGCCTACCGCGTGTTCGTGGGCCAACTGGCCCAGCAGTTCATCCTCCAGCAAACGTCCCTGCAACAGGCCGCTATAGAAGCCGGCGAGCGCGCGCGCGTTGCCATGGCCATTGGCGGCCGGCTGCTGCATGCGTCGCCATTCCGGCTTGTTGGTGCTGGTGAGGATCGACGGCGGATTGGTGAAGGCACGGGTGGTCAGCGCCAATGGCTCGCTCATCATGGTCTTCAGCATGCGCTGGGCGGCAGCGTCGCCGAGGCTGCCCTTGCTCCGCGCCATGTGGGCGACGCGGTCGAACTGGCTGTCGTCCAGGCCGATATGGAAATCCAGGCCCAGCGGTGCCGCGGTGCGCGCCACGATGGCCTCGCCCGGCTCGCGGCCGTCGACCCGGCGGATCACCTCGCCGAGCAGCCAGCCATAGGTAATCGGTGCATAGCCGTGCGCTTCGCCAGGCGTCCACCAGGGCTCCTCGGCGGCCAGTGCCGTGGTCATCGCCTGCCAGTCGTAGAGTGCCTCGGGCGGCATCTGCTCGCGCAGCGCCGGCAGGCCGGCGCGATGGCAGAGCAACTGGCGCACGCTGATCGCTGCCTTGCCGGCCGCGGCGAACTCGGGCCAGTAGCGTGCCACCGGCGCGTCCAGTTCGAGCTTGCCCTCGGCCACCAGTTGCAGCACGGCAACGGCGGTGAAGGTCTTGGTGCAGGAGAACAGATTGAGGATGGTGTCGCGCTGCCAGGGCTGCTCGCCGTCCTTGTCCGCGACGCCGCCCCAGAGGTCGACCACCGTCTCGCCACCGACCTCCAGGCACAACGCCGCGCCGCGCTCCTGCGGATTGTCGAAAAGCCGGGCGAAGGCCTCGGCAAGCGGGGCGAAACGGCTGTCACAGTGGCCTTGGGGCGTCATGGGCAAGTTCCGGTGGGAAAGTGGTCGGAGCATTCTTCCAGCCCTCGGCGGCCTTGTGAACCCTGACATAAGAGGGGTTCGCCGCAAGCGGGCGGCGGTGAATGCGCGCTCATGAACCGGCTGAATCCTCGCGCGGCGGCGGAGGCTCGACGGCAGGCATGGAGCTGGCCATCGCCGACAGTCGCGACAAGGCGGCAAGGTTGCTTCGGCGCACCGTGTCGACGAAACCGGCGAACGGCAAGCCCGTGATCCCGACCAGGCCAATATGACCGTTCTCGCCGTCCTGCAGGCGCCCGCTGGCCGGCTGGTCGAGGTACTGGAACCAGTGGGCGCCGACGATATACGGACGCTTCAGCGCCGCCTCCAGGAACGTTCGGTAGGAGTCGCCGCGCGCCCGCTCATTGGCCGCCTCGCTGACGCCACCCCAGAACGGACCGCGATCCCGCGAGCCGAAGTGGAACTCGCTGATCAGCACCGGCTTGTCCAGCCGCGCCAGCAGGGAGTCGTCCAGGCCCTGCCCGGGCAACGGCGTATAGAGGTTGAAACTGAGCAGGTCGCAATACCGGGCGCAGGAGGTGATCGCCTCGGGAGTGCTGACGGCGAAGCGGCCGCCGAGCAGGAGGTGGTTCGGTGCGTGCCATTGCAGGGCGTCGCGCAGGGTCTTGAAGTAAGCGTCGGCATACAGCCGGAGGAAGGCGCTGTAGTCCTCGGCGATGGCCGGATGCCCCTCGCCCGGCAGCGGAGCCGCGTAGCCCGGCGCCTCCAGGGCCTCCCAGGCGGCCAGCTCGATGCCCCAGGCCTGGGCCAATGCCTCATGGCGCAGGTACTTGGCTTTCAATTGCTTGACGAAGGCGCGCTTCGCCGGACTGTCCATGGACAGCCTCAAGGCTCCGAAAGCGAGGCCGTAGCGCGCCTGGGCCGAGCCGTCGCGCCCGGCCCAGGCCAGTTCGTTGTCGGCGTAGTAGCCGAACAGCCAGGGATCGTCGCGGTGGTCGCGAGCAGCGATGGCGATGACGCGCTCGGCGGCCATGGCGAAGCGCGGGTCGAAGGGATCGGGCATGGCTCCCCACCAGTCGAAACCGCTGCTGACCGTGGCGTAGTCGCCGGCGATCGACAGCGGCAGGCTGT
Source organism: Pseudomonas sp. YA1 (assembly GCF_058680555.1). Classification (NCBI taxonomy): domain Bacteria; kingdom Pseudomonadati; phylum Pseudomonadota; class Gammaproteobacteria; order Pseudomonadales; family Pseudomonadaceae; genus Pseudomonas; species Pseudomonas sp. YA1. The sequence goes on along the minus strand of NZ_JBZWBG010000014.1, from coordinate 70,136 downwards.
AGGGCATCCGCGCCTGTGCGGCGAGCGCCGGATCGCTCCAGTTGCCGAGGCTGTTGAAACCCCATGCCGAGAGGCGCTCCAGAGTGCGCTGGCGCCATTCGCCGGCGAGCTGGTCGGCGCTCGCCTGGGGAGCGATGCGCTGGCGATTGGCACCGAGGAAATCGAACCAGCGGCCATGCCCGAAACGCCGCCCGGCCTGCGCAGCGACGCCGCGGCGGTCGTCGCCCTCACCGAAGAATGCGGCCAGCGGCTCACCCTCCGCCGGCAGTTCGGCGAACATCGGCTCGCGTCCTTCGACGTAGGTCCGGCCGTCGTCGGCGGTCACCGCATTAACGCCCAGCGACCAGAACGGATGTCCTTCCGGAGTAACCAGCCACCAGCGCCCGCCACGTTTTTCCGTGCGGAAGAAACCGCTGGCTTCGAACACCGGCCCACCCAGCAGGCCGCCGAAACGGTCGCGCGCCGGTGTCTGCCGTTCCCAGTCGCGGAGCTGTGCGGCCTCGGCCGCATAGGCGCTGCGCAACTGTTCGTCGGAACGAATCTTTTCCGGCCAGTCGGCGCGGCTGTACTGGCCATAGCGATCGATCAGGCCGGTCAGGATGCTCCGCTCCACCGCTCTCCCTGCGCGTATGCCGAAACGTCCGAGCAGGATGCTCTGGGGAGCTTGCGGCGAGCGCAGGGACAGGCTCAGCGCCCCGACCCTGGCGCGGTCCAGCGAGCCCTCCACGCGTGGCGCCAGCAGCACCCGCTGGCCTTCGACCATCTGCGGCATCGGCGGCCCCGCACGCATGCCCAGAGCCTCTGGCGAAACCGCCCGCAACGGCACCAGCAGGGTCTGCGGCGGGCCTGCCGGAAGCTCGATGGATGCCTGCAACCCCGGCGCACCCTGCTCGCCCTCGATCGCGACCTCCAGGGTCATGTCCCAGCTCATGGCGTTCTGGATGCGCAGGCTCACGTAGTCCGCTGCGGACCAGTCCCAACGGCCCTGCGCCGGACTCATGCGCAAGGTGGGCCGTTGCGCCGGGCTGAAGGTGACGCGACGGAGAATGTCGCCCTCCGGGGTGGCCTCCGCCGTCACGCTGGGCAGGTCGGCATCCTCCAGGGTGATGCCGACCACGGCCATCGGCTTGACGAAGTTGAACAGCACCTGCTGGGTGTCGTTCGCCGCCAGCGGCGCGGCCACCGCGAGCAGGCCGAGAAGCAGGGGAAGATGCCAACGCGAACGGATCATGAAGCCTGTTTTCCTTAACTCCATCCCGGCATGGACAAATGCCGGGAATTTCCCGATGCGGCTCGGACGTGAAGGCTGGCGCCCTCCGCGCAGATCAGCGCGTCAGGCGATTTCCCGCCGGAACGGCGGCAATGCATTGAGGATAGCCTTGCCGTAGCGCTGGGTGACCACGCGGCGATCCAGCAGGGTGATGGTGCCGCGGTCCTGCTCGGTGCGCAGCAGCCGCCCGCAGGCCTGGACCAACCGCAGCGAGGCGTCTGGCACGGCGATCTCCATGAACGGATTGCCGCCGCGCGCCTCGATCCACTCGGCCAGCGCCGCCTCCACCGGGTCGTCGGGTACCGCGAAGGGAATCTTGGCGATCACCACGTGTTCGCAATAGGCCCCCGGCAGGTCCACGCCTTCGGCGAAGCTGGCGAGGCCGAAGAGCACGCTGTCCTCACCGTCGTCGACTCGCGACTTGTGCTTGTTCAGGGTTTCCTGCTTGGACAGGTTGCCCTGGATGAACACCCGCTTGCGCCAGTCGCGGTCGAGACCATCGAAGACCTCCTGCATCTGCTTGCGCGAGGAGAACAGCACCAGGCTGCCGCGCGCGCCCTTCACCAGTTCCGGCAGCTCGCGAATGATCGCCGCGGTGTGCTCGGCGGCGTTGCGCGGATCCGCCTTGAGGTCGGGGACCCGCAATACCCCGGCCTCGGCATGATGGAAGGGGCTCGGCACCACCGCGGTGACCGCGTTGCGCGGCAGGCCGGCGCGCATGCGATAGCGGTCGAAGGTGCCCAACGCGGTCAGGGTCGCCGAGGTCACCAGCACGCCATAGGCGACGTTCCACAGGTTGCGGCGCAGGGTCTCGGCGGCGAGGATCGGGCTGGCGTTGGCTTCGATGTCGTAGAAGCTGCCGCTCTCGGCGAGGGTCAGCCAGCGCGCCATCGGCGGGCTGTCCTGCGGGTCCTCGCAGGTGAAGGCGGTCCACAGTTCCCAGTTGCCCTGGGCGCGCGCCAAAAGACTACCGAACAGCGGGTACCACTCCTCCGCCTGGTGGCTGGCGATGCCGCCGGCGCCTTCGCCGTCCATCGCCTCCTTGAGGATATCGGTGAGGCGGGTGAACAGGTCGGTCAGCTTGGAGAAGCCTTTCTTCAGCTCGATGCCCATCTCGCGGATATGCTCGGGGACCACCCCGCCGACGAAACGGTGACGCGGCCGCTCGCGACCTTCCATGTCCTCGCCGGCGCGGAAATCGCCGATCTCTTCGCAGGCGGTGAACATGAACTGCTGCTGGGTCTTGATCTCCCGGGCCAGCTCCGGCACCTGTTCGATCAGGCGGCCGAGGTCGCCCGGCAGCGGGTGCTGGGCGAGCAGCTTGGTGAGGTTCTTGGCGATCTGCTCCAGCCAGTCGGCGGTAGCGCGCAGGCGGGTGAAATGGGCGAAATGGCCAATCGCCTTGTCCGGCAGGTGATGGCCCTCGTCGAACACGTAGAGAGTCTCGCGCGGATCGGGCAGGATGGCGCCGCCGCCCAGGGCCAGGTCAGCCAGGACCAGGTCGTGGTTGGTGACGATCACGTCGACCTTGGTCATCCCTTCACGCGCCTTGTAGAAGGCGCACTGCTGGAAGTTCGGGCAATGTCGGTTGGTGCACTGGCTGTGATCGGTGGTGAGCTGCGCCCAATGCGCGTCGTCGATCGCCTCCGGCCAGCTGTCGCGGTCGCCGTCCCAGCGGTTGCCGGCCAGGCGTTCGATCATCTGATTGAACAGCTTGCTGCTGGTCTCGTCGACGTCGATGTTGAAACCGTCGTCGGCGAACAGTTGCGCCGTCGCGCTTTGCGCCTGGCCTTCCTGCAGCAGCACGTCGAGCTTGGACAGGCACAGGTAGCGCCCGCGGCCCTTGGCCAGGGCGAAGCTGAAGGCCAGCCCGCTGTTGCGCAGCAGGTCGGGAAGATCCTTGTGGACGATCTGCTCCTGCAGGGCGACGGTCGCGGTGGCTATCACCAGGCGCTTGCCACTGGCCTTGGCGCAGGCGATCGCCGCCAGGCTGTAGGCCACGGTCTTGCCGGTACCGGTTCCGGCCTCCACCGCGACCACCGCCGGCTCGCCCTCGCGGTGCCCCTCCTCGTCCTCCTTGATCGCGCCGAGGGCCTTGGCCACTTCGGCGATCATCAGGCGCTGGCCATAGCGAGGCTTCAGCTCCTTGGCTTCGAGAAAGCGGGTGTAGGCACCCTGGATCTGGGACTTGAGTTCGGCGCTGAGCATGGAATTCCTGGGCCCGGCGCGCAGCGGAAGGCGAATCCGCCGGCGCGCCATAGCTGGATAAATTTTCAGTGGTTCGACAGGGCGGCTATGATAACGCGCTTCGTCACAACCGCCAGCGGAGATCGCCGAATGACCCCCTACGCCCTCGTCTACGCCCTGCATGTCCTGGCCGCCCTGGTCTGGGTCGGAGGCATGTTCTTCGCCTGGACGATACTTCGTCCGGCGGCCGTCGCCGCGCTGGAGGCCCCAGCCCGCCTGGGCCTGTGGCTGGAGGTGTTCCGCCGTTTCTTCCATTGGGTCTGGGCGGCGGTGATCCTGCTACCGATCAGCGGCGTCGGCATGCTGCACCTGAGCTTCAACGGTTTCGCCGGCGCGCCGCGCTACGTACAGGTAATGATGGGGCTCTACGTCGCCATGCTGGCACTGTTCCTGCGGGTGCAGGCGCTGCAAGTGCCGGAACTGCGCCGCGCGGTGCAGGCCCAGGACTGGCCGGCAGGCGGGCAGGCGCTGGGGAAGATCCGCCGCACCGTCGGCTTCAACCTGCTCCTCGGCCTGTTGCTGATAGCCCTGGTAGCGGCACGCCCGAGCCTCTGAACCGGCGATGCGCCGGCAGCCGTGCTGCCGGCCGCTCCTCAGAAGCGCACGACGTCGAGGCTGCCGTCGCTGCCGTTGGCGCCGTTCGCGCCGTCCTCTCCGCTGCGCCCCGCACGACCGGCATCCACCGAGTAGATCCAGCAACCGGTGTCGTTATCCGCCGCACCCGGTTTGCCGGCCTTGCCTCCGGCGCCGCCGACGCCGCCTTGCAGACGGGTTTGCAAGCGCTCCAGAGGAAAATCGCCCGGCACTTCCAGACGAATCCGACCGCCCGCCCCGCCCGGACCGCCGTCGCTTCCGGATTGGCCGTCGCCACCTTTCAGCGCGCTGCCCCAGAGGCAGCCGGAGGCCTTGCCGGAAGCCCCGTCCAGGCCATCGTAGCCTGGCGCGCCGACGCCACCGCGGGCGTCCAGCAGCAGGCTTTCCACCTCCACCGCCTGCAAGCGCAAGGTCAGGTCGCGGCCGTTACCGGCGCTTTGCCGGAAGGTGCCGGTCGCGCCGGGCGCGGAAATGATGCTGCCATCGGCCAGGCGGCCGCTGACGACTTCGATGCTGATTCGCTCTTCGCCCGGCGCCACGCCGATCCGGGCGTTCTTCGCCATGTGCAGTTCCTCGATGCGCAGGACGCTGACCTCCAGCGGAATCAGCAGGGCGGCATCCTCGCCGATCTCCACTCTGCGCAGGCGCAGCTCCTGGGCCCGCTTGGGCAGGCGCATCACCGAGTTCGCCTGAACCTTCACGGTTCCGCCGATACCCTGCTGGCGTGCCGTCGGCGCCTCGGCCGAAAACGCGGCGCCAGCCCAGGCCAGGGGAACGACCAGGAACAATCCGAGCATGGCCTTACGCATGATCGTCCTCCTTGTCCTGCGGCAACTCGCTGGCCGGGCTCAGCGCCGGCAACGCAAGCATGTGGAAGACCCCGAACAGCAAGACCTGGAGACGGTCCAGCCAGGGATGCGCACGCGCTTTCAGGCGTCGTCCGAGGACGAGAATCTCGATCAGGTGGATCAACAGGATCAGGCCGCCGGCTATCGACAACAGCCAGTTCAGCGGATAGGCGAACGGATGCAGCAGATTGACCAGCACCGCGCCCCAGAACACCAGGGTCACGAGCTTGCCCAGCCCGAGAAACGCTTTCATGGAACTCCCCCCAAGACATCGTGTGCGGGGGAACATACTCGCCAGCCCGCCGCGGCGCCAGCCATGAACGAAAACGGGGGCTTCGACGCCCCCGTTCTGCTCCGTGCCGCCAGCGTCATTCGCGCTTGATGAGGATTTCCACCCGGCGATTCTCGGCCCGCCCTTCGCGAGTCTTGTTGTCGGCGACCGGCTGGCTTTCGCCCAATCCCTGCACGCCGACGATGATGCTCGAAGGCACCCCGGCATCGATCAGATAGTTCGCCACGGCATTCGCGCGCCGTTCCGACAGCTTCTGGTTGTAGGCATCGGAACCGACGCTGTCGGTATGCCCGGTGATACTCAGGCGCGTACTGGCCGCCTCGCCTTTCAGGCGTTCGGCGATGCCGTTGAGCTTCTCGCTGTCGGCGGCGTCCACCTTCGACGAATCGAAGGCGAAGTGCAGGTCGCGCACGACAATGGTTTCTTCCTTGACGACAGGAGGCGGCGGCGCGACTTCCTCGACCGGCTGCGGAGGCGGCGGCGCGACCTGTTCGCCGGCACCGTGCACCCAGCAATAGGCGGCACCGACGCCACCGCCGATCAGGGCGCCCCAGCCGGCCCAGCTGCTGCTTTCGATCGCGCCCAGGCCGGCGCCGGTAACACCACCGACCGCCGCACAGGTCGGCCAGTCGCTTTTCTGCAACCCTGCGCAACCGGTCAGCAAGCCGCTGACCAGAATCAGGGGTAAAGCGGTCCTCGTGATGCTCATTGGAACTCTCCTCGTGGATCGGTTGTAACCGACAAATAGGGAGTAAAGACCCCAGCCGAAAAAAGCGCCAGCACTAGGCCATGCAGGCGCTTCAGGCTAGTCTTGGCGAATCCCAGGAGAGTGTTTTCCCATGAGCGAACCGATTTCTCCCCGCACCCCGCAGCAGGCCCTGGCCGCGTTGCTCGCCCGCTACGCGCCGAAGCGCTTGCTGCTGGTCGGCGCCAGCCGGCTGCCGGCGGTGGAGGCCTTCATCCACAACCATCCCCAGTGCCAACTGGCGCACAGCCCGGCGGCGGCATTGCCCGCCGAACTGGCCGGTCAGCGCTTCGACCTGGCGCTGTTCGTCGATTGCCTGGAACACCTGCCGCAGCGCACCGGTCTGCAGTTGCTCGCGGGCGTGCGCAACCTGAACGCCAGCCGGGTCGCCGTACTGGTCGACCTCGAGGCCAGCGACTGGCAGGAAACCGACTTCTTCGCCCTCGCCATGCAGAACAGCGAACGCTTCCAGCGCGAAGGCCAGACGCTGACCCTGTACACCTACGACCTGTACGAGTACAAGCAGGTCCCCGATTGGCTGAACGCCAAGTTCTGGGCCAACCCGGAAAACTTCGGCAAGTACTGGTGGTAACCATGACCCAACCCACCTGCCCCTGCGGTAGCGGCGACCCGCTCGACGATTGCTGCGGCCGCTATCACCAGGGACATCCCGCGCCCACCGCGGAAGCCCTGATGCGCTCGCGCTACAGCGCCTATGCCCTCGGACTGGTGGACTACCTGCGCGACACCACGCTGCCGGCGCAACAGGCCGGCCTCGATCTCGACGGCATCCGCGCCTGGAGCCACGGCAGCACCTGGCTCGGCCTGGAGGTGGAAAACCACGAGGTGCTCGGCGGCCAGCCGGAACATGCGCGAGTCACCTTCGTCGCGCGCTGGCACGACGCCGAGGGGGAACATGCCCATCGCGAATGTTCCGGCTTCGTCCAGCGCAACGGTCGCTGGTACTTCCTCGATCCGACCGTGGCCCTGAAACTCGGCCGCAACGACCCCTGCCCCTGCGGCGCCGGCGGCAAGCTGAAGAAATGCTGCGGTCCATGGATCACCTGATGCATTCGCTCGCCAGCTATATCCGCGCCATCCATGCCCTGCCCTCGCCAGTCTCGATAAGCGATGCGCAGGTCGAAGAGCAACAGCGCTGCGAGGACGGCGTCGAGATCCACAGCTGCGAAGCGCTCTACCGTTTCGACAACGGCGTGCGCCTGCGCCAGCACTGCGAGCGCGACCTCCTGCCGAGCAGCGGGGCCTGCGAGGAATGCTGGATCGGCTACGAAGTGCTGGATTCCGCCGGGCGGGAAATCAGCCCACGCCACAAGCACTTCGTCAACGCCTGCCAGGAACGCTTCTGGTTGCGCATGCACGCCTGAGATGCAGCGCCAGGCGGCGCGGTTTGGGCGTTGACGAGCGCTCGGGTAGAATGCGCAGCCTTTTCATCCGGGCCCCATCCCCATGCTGCTGACCGTGCTCTACATCATCGCCATCACCGCCGAAGCCATGACCGGTGCGCTGTCGGCCGGCCGGCGCAGCATGGACCTGTTCGGCGTGGTGCTGATCGCCTGCGTCACCGCCCTGGGCGGCGGCTCGGTACGCGACATGCTGCTGGGCCATTACCCGCTGACCTGGGTCCGTCACCCGGAATACCTGGCGCTGACCGCAGTCGCCGCGCTGGTGACAGTGTTCATCGCGCCGCTGATGCGCCACCTGCGCTCGCTGTTCCTGGTACTCGACGCGGTCGGCCTGGTGGCCTTCACCCTGATCGGCTGCCAGGTCAGCCTGGAAATGGGCCACAGCCTGCTGATCGCGGCGATCAGCGGGGTGATCACCGGGGTGTTCGGCGGCATTCTCCGCGACATCCTGTGCAACGACGTACCCTTGATCTTCCGCCGCGAACTCTATGCCAGCGTGTCCTTCGCCAGCGCCTGGTGCTACCTGATCTGCGTGGAGCTGGAACTGCCCTCCGAACAGGCGATGCTGATCACCCTGTTCAGCGGCTTCCTGTTCCGCCTGCTGGCCATCCGCTTCCACTGGGAAATGCCCAAGTTCGTCTACCAGGACGATTTCGACCACTGAAGCAAGCGCCTGCCCCTGGTCGACGCGTTCCTCCAACCCCTCGCCTGTTCCCGATGCCACGGCCCGCGACGCGGTTATCCGCCCCACGCCCACGCTTGTCGCAGGCCGCTGCCCGCCTCAGTCCTGCAGGCGCAGGTGGCTGGTGTCCGGAGCCGGAGCCGCTGGCTCGGGGCGTGCCTGGCCCATGTCGCTACCGACCGGGGCGACGCTGAAGCGGCTCAGGTCGAGCTTCGGCGCCTCGGCTTCGGCCTTGGCGTCCTGTAGGTCGGCGCCTACCGGAGCAAGGCCGAAATCCGGCGCATCGACCTCGGCGAACGCCGCCATGTAGCCGTCCCGCGGCGCTACCTGCAAACGCCCGGAGGGCGCGCTGTCCCGCGCAGCGACGCGGGCCTGTGGGGCTTCCACGGCGGCCTGCTGCGCAGGCGGCGGCGCCATGACCACCTCCTCGATCTCCATCTCGGCGACCACGGCGATCGCTCCCGCTCGCTCCAGCACGCTGCGGTATTTTTCCGCGGAGGCGGCATCGAGGTTGTTCTTGATCACCACCCGGCGGCCGGAGAACAGCAGCTCGATACGCTGCGCGTCGGCCTGGAACAGCTTGGCCAGGTTGGCCTTGACCACCTCGGGCCGGGCGCCGGCGACCAACTGGCCGGAAAAGGCGATTTCAAAGCGGCTCATTGGCATCTCTCCGAGTGAAGGGCCGCTCGGCATGGCGGCCCTGGCGTTTCGTCGAACGATTGTACCCATCGACAGCCACGCGTGGAGTGACTGGGTCCGGCAAATTGGCCGGCGGGTCCGTTCAGGTTAGCCGAGCCGGTCACGCCAGCCGACGGGAAGACTTGCACGGGCGTACGCGCTTCTCCATGCTCCCCCGACTGCGCTACGGGAAACATATGGACACAGGCCTGTACCTGAAACATCTTTCCTCTATACAACAATAAGTTGCAGCACAATCACTGCTTGTTAAACTGGGGCGTCTCGGGGGGAATAGCATGAATTACCAGGCGCAAATGATAAGAATTATCAGCCTAATAATGGCGTGGGGAGTTCTCTCCAATCTCTCGGGCTGCAGCTGGATGACCGGCAGCTTCGAAGACCCCGACGTCAAGCTGCTGAAGGTGGAAGTGGTCAAGGCCCGCTTGCTGGAACAGGAGTTCGTGATGCGCTTCCGCATCGACAACCCCAACGATTTCAGCCTGCCGGTACGCGGCCTGCAGTACGCCGTGCAACTGAACGACATCCAGCTCGCAGAAGGCGAGTCCGGGCAGTGGTTCACGGTTCCCGCCCACGGCCACGAGGTATTCGACGTGCCGGTGCGAACCAATCTCTGGCGCCACATGAAATACATCGTCAAGCTCCTCGAGCGTCCCGAGGAGCCGATCCGCTACCGCCTGCAGGGCGAAGTGAAGACCGGACTGATGTTCGGCCGCAGCGTGCACCTGAGACGAAATGGCGAGATAATTCCCGGCGATTTCATCCCAGAATAGGTCCACCATGAGTCAGGAACCCCACGTACACGGCCCGAACTGCAACCACGACCACGATCATCATCACGATCATGGCCATGGTCATGTCCACGGTCCGCACTGCAACCACAGCCACGAGCCGGTGCGCAATCCGCTCAAGGCCGTAGGCCGCAACGATCCCTGCCCCTGCGGCAGCGAGAAGAAATTCAAGAAGTGCCACGGCGCCTGACCCTTCGCACGCGCCGGCATCCGAAGGCCCGCTGAGCAGCGGGCCTTTTCGTTGGCGCGCCACCAGCCCTGCCGGGGCGTCATGCGCGACAGCGGTTTGCATCGAACCTAGGTTCCTGGCGTAGAGTCTTCCGTTCGTAGCCCATCGACGAGCCGGAGACGCACCGATGATCGACCTGTACTACTGGACCACCCCGAACGGCCACAAGATTACTCTTTTCCTGGAAGAAACCGGCCTGCCCTACGCCATCCATCCGATCAACATCAGCCAGGGCGACCAGTTCCAGGCGGATTTCCTGAAGGTGTCGCCGAACAACAAGATTCCCGCCATCGTCGATCGCCAACCGGCCGACGGCGGCGCTCCCCTGCCGCTGTTCGAGTCCGGCGCCATCCTGCTCTATCTCGCGGAAAAGACCGGACGCTTCCTCGCCAAGGACCTGCGCGCGCGCCAGGAAACCCTGCAGTGGCTGTTCTGGCAGATGGGCGGGCTGGGACCGATGGCCGGGCAGAACCACCATTTCAACCGCTTCGCCCCGGAGAAGATTCCCTACGCCATCGACCGGTACGTCAAGGAAACCGCGCGCCTGTACGGCGTTCTCGACCAGCGCCTGGCGGACCGCGCCTTCGTCGCCGGCGACGACTACAGCATCGCCGACATGGCCATCTATCCGTGGATCGTCCCGCACCAGTGGCAGGAGCAGGATCTCGCCGACTTCCCGCACCTGCAGCGCTGGTTCGAGAGCATTCGCCAGCGTCCGGCGACGCAACGCGCCTATGCTTTGGTGGAGCGCATCAATCCGCCGCAGTAGCGAGTCCCGAGCCGGCCTGCGGACGTCCTCGCGGACGACCGCAGGCGGAGCTTGCGCAGCCCTGCGCTCCTCACTAACGTAGCGCCTCTCGACGCGACCACTCCCGCAGGAGCCCCCACCCCATGGCCTCGCCAGCCTTCATGCGTTTTCTTCCCCGTTGCGGCGCCGCCGCGGCCTTCGGCACCCTCCTGGGCCTGGCCGGTTGCCAGTCCTGGCTCGACGATCGCTACGCCGACAGCCTGCCGCCGACCTCCGGCGTGCAACCGATCAAGGGCCTGGCGCAAAACGTATCGATCCGGCGCAACGCGCTGGGCATGCCACTGATCGAGACCGGCACCTTCCATGACGCGCTGTTCGCCCTGGGCTACGTACACGCCTCCGACCGCCTGAGCCAGATGGTCAGCCTGCGCCTGCTGGCCCAGGGACGGCTGGCCGAGATGGTCGGCCCCGGCGCGCTGGAGATCGACCGTTTCATGCGTACCGTGAACCTGCGCCAGGCCGCGGAGATCCAGTACAGGAACGCCTCGCCGCGCCTGCAACGCTTCTTCGAGGTCTACGCGCGCGGGGTCAACGCCTACCTGTATCGCTATCGCGACAAGCTGCCGATGGACCTGGCCCAGTCCGGCTACCGTCCGGAATACTGGAAGCCCGAGGACTCGGCCCTGGTCTTCGCCCTGCTCAACTTCGGCCTGGCGGTGAACCTGCAGGAAGAAATCGCCTCGCTGACGCTCGCGCAGAAGGTCGGCAGCGACAAGCTGGCCTGGCTGACGCCGACCTATCCCGACGAAAACCTGCCGTTCGACGAGGCGGAAAAGCTCAAGGGCCTGCGCCTGGACGGGCAGATTCCCGGCCTGGCGGGCGTCGAGGGCGCGGCGCGGCAGGTCGCAGCGCTGAGCATGCTCGGGGTCGCCGCCTCGAACAACTGGGCCATCGCGCCACAACGCAGCCGCAGCGGCAAGAGCCTGATGGCCAACGACACCCACCTGCCACTGAGCATGCCGTCGGTGTGGAACTACGTGCAGATCCGCTCGCCCAAGTACCAGGCCGCGGGCGTTTCCATCGCCGGTCTGCCGGGCGTGGTGGCGGGCTTCAACGGCAAGCTGGCCTGGGGCATGACCATGGTCCTGGGCGACAACCAGGATCTCTACCTGGAACAGTTGCGACGCCAGGGCAACCGGCTCTATTACCTGGCCGACGGCAAGTGGCAGCCAACCCGCGAACGCCAGGAAACCTTCTTCATCAAGGGCCAGCGGCCGATCCGCGAGGTCATCCACGAAACCCGCCATGGCCCGCTGCTCAACAGCGCCCTGGGCGAGCGCAAGAACATCCTCCAGCCGCTGCCGCTGAAGAGCGGCTACGGACTGGCCTACCGGAGCATCCAGCAGGAAGCCGACAAGACCCTGGACGGCTTCTTCGACCTGTCGCGGGCCAAGACCATCGAGCAGGCCTTCGACGCCACCCGCGAGATTCGCGCGATGCCGCTGAACATCGTGTTCGCCGACGAAAAGCACATCGGCTGGCAGGTCACCGGACGCTATCCGAACCGCAAGGAGGGTCGCGGCCTGCTGCCCTCCCCTGGCTGGGACGGCCGCTACGACTGGGATGGCTATGCCGACCCGATCCTCCACCCGTCCGACCAGGACCCGCAGCAGGGCTGGCTGGGTACCGCCAACCACCGCACCGTGCAACCCGGCTACGGCGCCCAGTTGTCCAACTCCTGGTACTACCCGGAGCGCGCCGAGCGCATCGCCCAGCTCGCCGGTGCCAGCAAGAGCCACGACACCCAGAGCATGATCCGCATGCAGTACGACCAGACCTCGCTGTTCGTCGCCAAGCTGCAAGCCATGTTCGACAATCCCGGCATGGCGGCGCCGCTGCGCCAGGCCATCGACGCCTTGCCGGAGGCGCAACGCAGCCGGGCGCGGGAGGCCTACGACCGGCTGATGGCGTTCGACGGCAAGCTGACAGCCAGCTCCAGCGACGCCGCGCTGTACGGCGCCTTCCTCCACGAGAGCGCCAGGCAGATATTCCTCGACGAGCTAGGACCGGAGGACGGCCCTGCCTGGAAAGCCTTCGTCGAGACCGCCAACCTCTCCTACTCGGCGCAAGCCGACCACCTGCTCGGGCGCGACGACAGTCCGTTCTGGGACGATACCCGCACTCCGCAGAAGGAGGACAAGCCGGCAATCCTCGCGCGCAGCCTCGCCGCCGCCGTGGAGTTCTGCGAACAGCGACTGGGGAGCGAGCGCAAGGCCTGGCAATGGGGCAAGCTGCACACCTACGAATGGCAGAGCGACAGCTCGAAAATGGCCCCCTACCTGGGCGCCGGCGAGCGCGCCGGACTCGGCGCGATCAAGGGCTATCTCGATCGCGGGCCCTATCCGGCCGGCGGCGACCACACCACGCTGGACGTATCGGCCTACGGCTGGGGCCAGGACTTCGACACTTGGCTGATCCCGGCGATGCGGCTAATCGTCGACTTCGGCCAGAGCGAACCGATGATCGGCGTGAACAGCAGCGGCCAATCCGGCAATCCGGCCAGCCCGCACTACGCCGACGGTATCGACGCCTGGCTCAAGGGGCGCTACGTTAGCTTCCCGTTCCAGCCACAGAACCTCGATCGCGTTTACGGCAACAAGCGGCTGACGCTCACTCCCGCTCGCTGAACGGACGGCGCGGAACTTTCCTCCGCGCCGTGGCTCTGAACAGCCGACTTACTCCATGATCATCTTCAGGGCGTCCTTCCGGACGCCCTTCTTTTATCCCCCTCCCGGAAAGCCTCCGTTTTCTCGAAAGCCCGGGCACGGGATCGAACTGATCTCACTCCTCTCCGGCCTCTTCCACGGGCGCCACCAGCGCCCGGTCCAGCCAGTCCGTCGGCAGGCTCTTGCTGGCGCGGGCACCGAGCAGCTTGAGTTGCTCGCTGCGACTGATCAGGTTGCCACGTCCCTCGGTGAGCTTGTTGCGCGCCGCGGCATAGGCCTTGTCCAGTTGCTGCAGGCGCGAACCGACCTCATCGAGGTCCTGGACGAAGAGCACGAACTTGTCATACAGCGAACCGGCACGTTCGGCGATTTCCCGCGCATTCTGGTTCTGCCGCTCCTGGCGCCAGAGGCTGTCGATTACCCGCAGGGTGGCCAGCAGGGTGGTCGGGCTGACGATCACGATATTCTGCGCGAAGGCGTCCTGGAACAGGTTCGGCTCGGCCTGCAGGGCCGTCGAGAAAGCCGCCTCGATCGGCATGAACAGCAGGACGAAGTCGAGGCTGTGCAACCCTTCCAGGCGTCGATAGTCCTTGCCGGAGAGGCCTTTCACATGGTTGCGCAACGACGTTACGTGCTGCTTCAGCGCCTGCTGGCGCAGCAGATCGTCGTCAGCGGCGATGTACTGCTGGTAGGCCGTGAGACTGACCTTGGCATCCACCACCACCTGCTTGTCGCCGGGCAGGCGGATCAGCACGTCCGGCTGGAAGCGTTCGCCCTCGGCGCCCTTCAGACTGACCTGGGTCTCGTATTCCCGGCCTTTTTCCAGGCCTGCATGCTCGAGCACCCGCTCCAGCACCAGTTCGCCCCAGTTGCCCTGGGTCTTCTGACCCTTGAGCGCGCGGGTCAGGTTGGTCGCTTCCTCGCCCAGGCGCAGGTTGAGCTGCTGCAGACGCTCCAGTTCCTTGCTCAGGGAGAAACGCTCGCGCGCTTCCTGCTGGTAGCTTTCCTCCACCCGCTTCTCGAACGCCTGGATGCGCTCCTTGAGCGGATCGAGCATCTGCCCCAGGCGCTGCTGGCTGGTTTCGGCGAAACGCTGTTCGCGTTCATCGAAGATCTTTCCCGCCAGTTCGGCGAACTGTGCCCGCAACTCGTCGCGGGCCGACTGCAGGTCGGTCAGGCGCTGCTGGTGGCTTTCCTGCTGCTCGCGAAGTTCCGCAGCCAGCGCAGCCCGTTCGGAAGCCAGGCGACGCACTTCCTCTTCCCGGCCCTGGCGCTCGCTTGCCCAACGTGCCTCCGCCTGGGACGCCCGTTGCCGCTCCTCCCCCATCAACTCGGCTTCCCGACGCAGCGCGGCGACCTCGCCGGCGAGCCTGGCATGGCGCTCGCCGAGTTGCTGGTAAGCCTCCCTGCTGGTCTCCAACTGCGCATTCAGCCCGTCCTGGGCCAGTTGCGCGGTCGCCAGTCGCTCGCCGAGCAAGGCTATCTCGCGCTCCGCCAGGCTGGCCCTTCTCTGTAGCTGCCATGCCAGGCCGGCCAGGGGAATCGCGGCAGCCAGCAGGCCAAGCAACAGGTTCGGTAGATCGACGGGCATGGGGCACTCCAGCGGAAAACGACGCAACACCCGCCTGGCAGGCGCGCGTGCAGCGGATTCTAGGTTCTTGGGAAAAGACCGTCGAGCGAATAGCGCCGCGCCGAACGAGCACTCCGCTTCCGAGCTGTGCGTAACCCCATGCGCAGGACATTTCAGATACTTCCGTAACGGAAGCCATCGCCCTGCGCCCTTCGCCGCCGGGACATTTCTGCTTCCACGGCATTTTTGTCGCGGCTACAGGGCTTGCCTTGGAGCGTGCGATGTGCTGTCGAGCAAGCGCTTGGGAAATCCACAGATCCTGTGGATAACCCAGTGGAAAAGCCCCTAAAAAACTGCCGAACCCCCGATGGAGTGGGGCTATGGGACAGATTGACGATTTTTTCACCAACTATTTTTATCGTTATTTTTCAATAAGTTACGTTTCAAACATGAAAAATCAAGCGTTTAGAGCCTAACGCTCTCAACCCTTGACAAGCTGCTTTCCATTTGTGCACAAATTTTCGCCGAAGCCTCTTGCCGCCCCATTGCAGGGCAATGCCGTTCGAAATCCCCAGCCACTCTTTTCCTCGGGGCATGCAGGCCAGCAGCCCCGCCCAACCAGCAGGTTGCGGCCTCCAGACGGCGACCCCGGATCGCTGACAACCGTGCGACCCTCCACTCACGCCGGATGCGGCAACTTTCCGTCCACCAGGAACAGCTCCCAGGAGAAGATTTTCGGCGACCCCGGCACATGCGCCGGCTTGAAGGCCACGTAACCGGCCGTGGTTTCGCACAGCCAGGGCGTCAGGTTGCGAGGGCGCTTTTCGGTGAAGGCCGCGGGCGTGAACAGGGCGACATTGCAGCCGCGCTCCGGGCAACGCGCCGAACGGTATTCGAATGCCTGCACCCCGGCGCTGCGCATGGCACTCCCCAGTTCCTGGGGAGCGCGGTAGTCGGCGATGTCGGTCAGCGCAGCCTCGTGATCGGAGAAAGGCGGCGCCTGCAGACGGATTCCCCGCTCCACCTTCCAGCCCGCCTCGAACGAAGCGTGCTCGGACAGAATCCTCCCGCTCGGTGGCGGCACCGCCATGCCACTCCACAGGACACAACGGTAATACGCGCTTTCGGCCATGGCCGTTTCCAGCTTCAACGCGGCGTAGAACAGGCTTGGCTCGTGACGACGGCCAAACCGCGACCCCCAACGCAAGGGCGGATAACGGAACGGGGTCTTCAACAGGTAATGCAATGGCTCGGCATCCGCCGGCACCGGCGGCTTGCTCGACTCGAGCAGTTCCTCGAGCAACGCCTGTTCTTCCAGGGTGTCGACCAATTGCAGGGTCGCCACCTGCTCCTGGCTCTCCACCAACCGCACCAGCCGCCCCTGGAGCGGTCGGACATGCCGCTCACCCTTGCACTGTCGCCAGATCTCGCTCACCTTCCGCCCCTCGCTTCCTGTGGTGTCGGATGCCAGCGTAGCGGCACCGCAGTCTCCATTCAGCCAGGCGTGTCGCCTCTGGCTGCCAGCCTTTTCCGTGACAGGCGTAGGCCCCCGTACAGGCGCGCCGGGCATCAGACCTTGCCGCGGATCGCATCCAGGTATTCCAGCACATGAACCAGGCCCTGCACCTGTCCCATCAGTGCCAGCGGCTCGCCCGCCAGGTGATGGTTGGGAGTGCGCAGGAAGTGGCGCATGTCCTCCTGCTGCCCGCCGAACAGGGCATACAGTGCGCGATAGACCCGCACCAGCAGCAGAGCCAGCTCGCCGGTCTTGCTGTCCACCCGCAGGCCCTGGGTCTTCCAGCGGCTGATGGCGCTGCGATCGACGCCGACGATGCCGGCCAGTTCGAGCTGCGTCAGCCCCAATTGCTCGCGCGCGGCCAGGACGGCCTTGGCCAGGACAGCATCGGCGCTGGGACGTTCCTTGATGAGAGCGCTCATGACGACCTCCTCATGTGTGTTTACAACAAACTATCATTATTTTGCTGAAAACACACCTTGATTCGGTCGAACCTAGAGAACCACGCGCAAGCATTGACCGGCGTGATAGAGAGAAAAACCCATCTCGTAGGCGCAACTGCGCAGCCTGGCCGCGGGGACGGGCTTCATGTCACTGAACGGCAACGGCAATGTCGCTCGCTCGCCGCTCAGCAGGTAGTCGGCGAACGCCTTGCCCACTACCGTACCGGTGGTCACGCCGCGTCCGTTGTAGCCGGTCACCGCCAGCAAGCCTTGCGCAGGCTCGAACAGGCGCATCAGATGATCGGGGGTGAAGGCGATGCAACCCGTCCAGCTGTACTCCCAGTTGACCTGGCCCAGGTCGGGAAAGTAATGGCTCTGGATTCGATCGGCCCATTGCCGCAGGAACCAGGCGGGCTTGTTCGCGCCATTGCCGAGGCTTCCCAGCAACAGGCGGCCCTGGGCATCGCGACGGATGCTGCTGAGCACCGTCCTGGTGTCCCAGGAACCCTGGCCGTGAGGCAGGATGCGCTCGGCCGCGGCGCCGTGCAGCGGCGCCGAAGCCACCTGGTAGTAGTAGCCGGGAAAGAAGTGCCGCCTCAGGTTGGTCCACTCGCCCTCGGTATAGGCGTTGGAGGCGATCACCACCTGTTCCGCCAGTACCGCCCCCGCGGCGCTGCGCACCGCCCACAGCGCGCCCTGCCGCTCCAGGGCGAGCACCGGCGAGCGCTGGTACAGTTGCCCGCCCCGCTGTACGACGGCGGTGGCCAGTCCGCGCGAATAGGCCATGGGATTGAGAGTGCCGGCGCGTCGGTCGAGCAACGCCGCGCTGATTCGCCGGGTGCCGCAGGCCTCGTGGCAAGCCGCGCCGGTCAGCAACTCCAGCGGAGCGCCGCGGCGCGTCCACTGCGCGTGACGGCGTTGCAGATCGGCCACGCCGCTGGCGTTATGCGACATGTGCAGGGTGCCCTCGCGGCGCAACTGGCAATCGATGCCGAGGCGTTCGATGGTCTCCATCACCAGCGCCGGCGCCCGCCCCAGCACGGCGTTGAGCTTTTCTCCCTGCTCGGCGCCGAGGGTGGCGACCACCTCGTCCGGGGGAATCCAGGTGCCGGCGTTGATCAATCCGACATTACGTCCCGACCCGCCGTGGCCGACCTCGTACGCTTCCAGCACGCACACCGAACGGCCCGCCTCCAGCAGGTGGAGCGCCGCCGAAAGCCCGGTGAAACCGGCGCCGATCACACATACGTCGGCGCGCTGCTCGCCGTTCAGGCTCGCCGCTCCGGACAGGCGAGGCGTAACCACTTCCCACAAACACCGTTGCTGCAAACCGCCCATGCGCGACTCCGCTGCCAGCCTCATTGCCATGCGGCGGGAGCCCGCCGCGCCCCGTTCAATCGAAGGTGATGCCCTGTGCCAGCGGCAGCTCGCGGGAATAGTTGACGGTGTTGGTCTGCCGTCGCATGTAGGCCTTCCAGGCGTCCGAGCCGGACTCGCGACCGCCGCCGGTCTCTTTCTCGCCGCCGAACGCCCCGCCGATTTCCGCCCCGCTGGTGCCGATGTTGACGTTGGCGATCCCACAGTCACTGCCCGCCGCGCCCTGGAACAGTTCCGCCTCGCGCAGGTCGGTGGTGAAGATGCACGACGACAGTCCCTGGGGAACCTCGTTGTTCAGGCGCAGGGCCTCGTCGAAATCGCGGTAGCCGACTACGTACAGGATCGGTGCGAAGGTCTCCGTGCGCACCACTTCGGTCTGTCCCGGCATCTCGACGATGGCCGGCGACACGTAGTAGGCATCCGGATAACGCTCCTGCAATTGCCGCTCGCCGCCAAACACCCGTCCCCCCTGCTCGCGGGCTCGCGCCAGGGCGTCCTGCATGGCCAGGTAGCTGCGTTCGTCGATCAGCGGCCCGACCAGGTTGCCCTCCAGCGGATGACCGATACGGACCCTGGAATAGGCTGCCTTGAGGCGCTCGACTATCTCGTCCTTCACCGACTCATGGGCAATCAACCGGCGCAAGGTGGTGCAGCGCTGCCCGGCGGTGCCCACCGCGCCGAACAGGATGCCGCGCACCGCCAGGTCGAGGTCGGCGCTTGGCGCCAGGATCATCGCGTTGTTGCCGCCCAGTTCGAGGATGCAGCGAGCGAAACGCGCCGCCACCCGCGGCGCCACTTCGCGCCCCATGCGAGTGCTGCCGGTGGCGCTGACCAGGGCGACGCGACGGTCGTCCACCAGCGCTTCGCCGGCCTCGCGGTCGCCGATCAGCAATTGGCTCAGGTGCGCCGGCGCATCGCCGCCGAAGGCCCGCGCGGCACGCTCGAACAGTGCCTGGCAGGCCAGTGCGGTGAGGGGGGTCTTCTCCGAAGGCTTCCAGACCACGGAATTACCGCAGACCAGCGCCAGCGCGGTATTCCACGACCACACCGCGACTGGGAAGTTGAACGCGCTGATCACGCCTACCACGCCCAGCGGGTGCCAGGTCTCGCGCATATGGTGGCCGGGACGCTCGGATGCGATGGTAAGACCGTACAACTGGCGCGAGAGGCCCACCGCGAAGTCGCAGATATCGATCATTTCCTGGACTTCGCCGAGGCCTTCCTGGGTGATCTTGCCCGCCTCCCAGGACACCAGTTCGCCGAGTTCGGCCTTGTGCCGACGCAATTCCTCGCCGAACAGCCGCACCAGTTCACCACGGCGCGGCGCCGGCACCTGGCGCCAGGCGCGGAACGCCTGTTCGGCGCGCTCGACCTTGGCGGCAACGGCGGCGCGCCCCTCCAGTCGCACCGCAGCCAGGCGACTGCCGTCGATGGGGGTATGCACGGCAAGCTCGCCATCGCGAAAAGCATTGGGGTCGAGGCCGAGACTGCGCAGCAATCCGTCGATCATGTGAGGTTCTCCTGGCTGTTCGTTTCCGCTCGTTTTAGTCGGTTTGCCCGGTAGCGACAAACGACCTTTATTCGCCACGTCATTCCGAGTTTTCATACTGGCTCCGAGCTGTCGCGATCCGCCGTCTTTCCCGTACCATGCACGCCTTCGCCGGCCAGCCCCCGCCTACCCGACATGGACAAGAAACAGCTGTTGCGCCTGATCACGGAAAAGCTCGCCGCGGACCTGGAAGTCGCCGTCCGCGCCGCGCAGACCGCCCATGAGACGGCAACCCACGAAGAGAACGTCGCCGAGAACAAGTACGACACCCTCGGCCTGGAAGCGGCCTACCTGGCCGCCGGGCAGTCGCGCCGGGTCGAGGAGATCCGCCAGGCGCTGGGCCTGTACCGCAACCTGGTGCTGCGCGATTTCGACGAGGAACAGGGCATCCAGCTCACCGCGCTGGTCACCCTGCTGAACGCCGACGGCAGCCGGCGAACAGTGTTCCTCGGCCCTGAGGCGGCCGGGCTGAAGATCGATTGCGAAGGTCGCGAGGTGTTGGTCATCACGCCTCGCTCGCCACTGGGCCAGAGCCTGATCGGCAGGCACCCGGGCGACGAGACCGGGGCGAAGGACTCCCTCCTTGCGGTGGAAATCCTCGCCGTCGACTAAGGCTACTGCTGCGGCGCACCGCAGGCGCCGCAGAACTTCGCGCCCGCCGCGAGATCGGCGTTGCAGGCGATACAGCGCAGCGGCGCCAGGGCGCCGCCGCAGCCCTGGCAGAATCGTGCCGTCGCCGCATTCTCGGTGCGGCAGGCGGGACAGGCCATTCCCGCCGCGACTGGCGCCGGCGGATAGCCGCCCTGACCGCGGTGATGACCGCCGCCGTGATGACCACCGCCCTGTCCATGATGACGCCCACCCATCAACAACCGTTCGAAGAACCCCATGGCACAACCCTCTCGTCTGGATCTGACGGCTTCCAGTGAAAAGGCTGTAGCCACTACAGGGTCAATGGCGCGGAAACATCGGGAAACTCAAGTCCGCTTCACCACAGCGGCAACGCGTAGCTGACGATCAGCCGGGTCTCGTCGATGTCGTTGCCGAAATCGCTGCGGAAGGTGCCGTTGCGCAACTTGATCCCCAGGCTCTTCAGCGGCCCCGATTGCACCAGGTAGGCGATATCGGTGTCCCGCTCCCATTCCTTGCCGCGCCCACCGCCGTCCAGAAGGTCGATGTGTTCGCCACGCAGGTAGCGGCTCATGAATGTCAGGCCGGGCAGGCCGATGGCGGCGAAGTCGTAGTCGTAGCGCAACTGCCAGGAGCGCTCGTCCTTGTTGGCGAAATCGCCGATCTGCACGAAGTTGACCAGATACGGATCGGTCCCGCCCAGGTAGGCGAAGCCGCTGTCGCCGGACATGCGCTGGTAGCCGAGGCCGAAGGCGTGGCCGCCCAGGCGATAGGTGAACAGCGCATTCAGCGCGCGATTGTCGACGCGGCTGCCGCCCTCGTCGGTGGAACGCGCCCAGCGGATGTCGGACTTCAGCGACTGGTCATCGGCGAGCGGCAAGAGGTGCTGCACGCCGAGATAATGCTGGCGGTAGAAATCCTCCAGGTTGGCGTAGTGGTAGCTGCTGCTCAGGCGCTCGCTCCAGCGGTAGGTACCGCCGGCGAAGTCGAAGCGGTCGCTGCCGGGGTGCCGGCCCGCCAGTACGTTGCGCTTGTTGCCGCGGGTGATGCCGAGGTCTTCGGCGTTGGTCGAGTCGCGCTGCTTGACCTGGCGCAACTGGCCGAACTGCAGCGCCAGCCCGTCGATCTCGTTCACTTCCAGCAGTCCACCCTGGAAGGTTTGCGGGTGCAGGCGCGTGTCGTTGAACTGCACCACCGGCAGCCTGGGCATCAGGCTGCCGATCTTCAGCGTACTGTGCGAGACCCGTAGCTTGGCGGTCAGGCCCAGGCTGGAATAGTCGTGGGCGGCGCGCCGGTCGCTCGTCGAATACGGCAACAGACCGCTACCGGATCGCTCTGGCGAGGAGTCCAGCCTGACGCCCAGCAGGCCCAGCGCATCGACACCCAGGCCGAAGAGCCCCTCGGTGTAGCCGGACTCGTAGCGCAACAGGAAACCCTGCGCCCACTCCTCCGAATAGGACTGGCTGGCACCGGGCTGGCGATAGTCGCGATTGAAATAGAAATTGCGCAGTTCGAGGCCGGCCTTGCCGTCGGCGAAAAACTCCGCCTGGGCGAACGACGGCAGCAACGCCAGCCCCGCGGCCAGCATCGGAACGGGAAGAATTTTCATTGTTGTTGTCTCTTCGTCGTCAGTGGATAGACACGGCGCCGCGGCCACTCCCTGCCGCGACCGCCGTGGCGGAGCGGATCAGACCCCGGCGAGCATGCCCTCCAGGCGTTGACGCACCAGTTGGCGCGCCTGCTCGACGATGTCCCTGAGCAACTCGGCGCAGGCCGGTTCGTCGTCGATCAGGCCCTGGACCATGCCGGCCGACCAGATCCCCAGGTCGGTATCGCCCTGCTGGTACACCTGGCGACCGCGCTGGCCGCTGACCAGCGCGGCGATATCGGCGTAGCCGGCGCCGCCGCGTGCCTCGATCGCCAGTACTTCCTGGCTGATCGCGTTGCGCGCCACCCGCGCGGTATTGCGCAGGGAACGCATGATCAGGTCGGTGGAACGCTCGTCGGCCGCACGGATCGCCGCCTTCACCGCAGGGTGTATCGGACATTCGCGAGTGGCCAGGAAGCGCGTGCCCATGTTGATCGCGTCGGCACCCAGCGCCAGCGCCGCGACCAGGCCACGTCCATCGGCGAAACCGCCGGAGGCGATGATCGGCACGCGTAGCCGGTTGGCCGCGGCCGGCAGCAACACCAGGCCGGGGATGTCGTCCTCGCCCGGGTGGCCGGCACACTCGAAGCCGTCGATGGAGACGGCGTCCACACCCAGTCGCTCGGCCTTGAGCGCATGGCGCACGGCGGTGCACTTGTGGATCACCTTGACGCCGTGTCGACGGAATTCGGCGATGTGCTCGCCGGGGTCGTTGCCGGCGGTTTCGACGACGCGGATTCCCGCCTCGATGATGGCTGCGCGATATTCGGCATAGGGCACCGGCTTCTGCGTCGGCAGCAAGGTCAGGTTGACCCCGAACGGCCGATCGGTCAGCTCGCGGCAGCGGGCAATCTCCGCAGCCAGTGCCTCCGGGCTCGGCTGGGTCAACGCCGACAGCGTCGCCAGGCCACCGGCGTTGGCCACCGCCGCAGCCATCTCGGCACGGCCGACCCACTGCATGCCGCCCTGCATGATCGGGTGTTCGACGCCGAAGGTCTCGGTGAAACGGGTCCTGAACACGCCCATGGATTGCCTCCTCGGTCAGATCGGGTCCCAGGAGAACACGTCCGGGCTGCGCGCCAGGTCCATGAAGCTGCCGCGCAACGCCGGCATGCCGTGCTCGGCGATGCTCTCCGGGGTCCAGCCGTGCTCGCTATGCACACTGCGCAGCGGCCGGCTCTGGCTCATCAGGAAGAGTTCGTGGTGACGCGCGGCGAACACCTGGCCGGTGACCTCGCGGGCGGCGTCGGACGCCAGGTAGACGGCCAGCGGCGCGTTCTTCTCGGGGGTCATGCGCTGCAGCTTGTCGACGCGGGCCTTCTGCTCCGGGGTTTCGGCCGGAATCGAGTCGGTCATCCGGCTCCAGGCGAACGGCGCGATGCAATTCGAACGCACGTTGTAGCGCTGCATGTCGAGGGCGATGGATTTGCTCAAGGCGACGATGCCCAGCTTGGCCGCGGAATAATTGGCCTGGCCGAAGTTGCCGATCAGCCCGGAAGTGCTGGTCATGTGTACGAAGGCGCCGGCCTGCTGGGTACGGAAGCGTTCGGCGGCGGCCCGGCTGACGAAGAAGCTGCCGTTGAGATGGACATTGATCACCGACAGCCAGTCGTCGGCGCTCATCTTGTGGAAGATCGCATCGCGCAGGATGCCAGCGTTGTTCACCACGATATCCAGACGCCCGAAACCGTCCATGGCGCATTCGACGATACGCCGCGCGCTGTCCCAGTCGGCGACGCTGTCGGTGTTGATCAGACCTTCGCCGCCTCGCTGGCGGATCAGGCCAAGGGTCTCTTCGGCCGGCGAGGCCGACCCGCCCTCGCCCTGTAGCGATACGCCGATATCGTTGATCACCACCCGTGCCCCGGAATCGGCCAGGGCCAGGGCGATCTCGCGGCCGATGCCGCCGCCCGCGCCGGTAACGATCGCGACCTTGCCTTCATTGAGTCTGCTGCTCATGGGTAATCCTCTTCGTCCCGTCGATGTCGTTCGGTTGCGCTCAGCCCGGCAGGCCGAGGACGCTCTTGGCCAGGATGTTGCGCTGGATTTCGTTGCTGCCGCCGTAGATGGTGGTCGGCCGCGACTGGATGAAGATCCCCGCCGGATGCAGCTCGGGGTCTTCGGCGAAGGGCTGCAGCAGGGCCGAGTCCTCCCCGGCGACCTCCAGGCCCAGCTCGCTGATGCGCTGGAACAGTTCGGACTGGAATATCTTCAGCATGGATACCTCCGGGCCGAGGCTCTCCCCACGCCGCAGGCGTTCGGCGAAACGCTCGTAGAGCGCCTTGTGGCTGTCCAGGTCCATGCTCAACGCGGCGAAGCGGCGCGCGAACAGAGGGTCGTGCCACAGTCCCAGGTGCCGGGCCAGGCGCTCCAGGCGCTGGAGGGCGAAGGTGGACTGCTTGGGCGAACCGAGGAAGATCCGCTCGAAACCGAGCAGCGCCTTGGCCATGCTCCAGCCCTGGTTGATTTCGCCGACCAGGCTGTCGTAGGGCACCCGCACGTCGTTGAAAAACACTTCGCAGAACTCGCCGTGCAGCTCCAGGTTGAGGATCGGCCGCACCTCGATGCCCGGGCTGTCCATCGGCACCAGCAGGAAGCTGATGCCGTGCTGCGCCTTGGCGCTGCGCTCGGTGCGGACCAGCAGGAAGATCCAGTTGGCCTCCGAGCCCATGGTGGTCCAGGTCTTCTGTCCGTTGATCACCCACTCGCCGTTTTCCAGGCGCGCCTCGGTGCGCAGGCTGGCCAGGTCGGAGCCGGCGTTGGGCTCGCTGTAGCCCTGGCACCAGATGTCTTCGCCGCTGAGAATGCGCGGCAGGAAGCGCGCCCGTTGCGCCTCGTCGCCATAGCGGATCAACAATGGGCCGAGCATGGTCACGCCGCTGTCGGGCAGGCGCGCGCAGCCGTACTCCTCCATTTCCTCCATCATGATCAGTTGCTTGCCGGCGCTCAGCCCCATGCCGCCGTACTCCCTGGGCCAGCCGGGACACAGCCAGCCCTGGCGCGACAACAGCAGGTACCACTCGCGGGTTTCCTCGCGCCCCAGGCGACGGGGCGGATTGCGGATGCGCTGCGGATAGTTGGCGGCGATCCACTCACGGACCATCAGGCGAAAGGCGTTGTCATCGAGACTGTCGTAGTCGGTCATCTCAGTTTCCTCTGAATACGGGGGGACGCTTGGCGAGAAAGGCCGCCTTGCCCTCGGCGTGGTCGGCGCTGAGAAACAACTGGCTCTGCAACTCGCCCTCCCGCTCCAGCAATAGGTCAAGGCCCTCGGCGAGCAACGCCTTGGTCATCGCCAGGGGCAACGGCGCCTGCTGCTCCACCCGCCCGGCCAGTTCCAGCGCCATCGCCAAGGCGCCGCCAGCGGCGCAGAGGCGGTCGGCCAGGCCGATGCGCAGTGCCTCCTCGGCCTCTACCACCTGGCCGAACATCAGGATCTGCCGTGCCCGCCCCCAACCGATGCGCGCCGGCAAGGTATGCAACTGGCCAAGGTCGGCGAGCAGCCCGACCTTGCCGAAGCCGGCGGCGAAGCGGGCGCCGGCGCCGCAAACGATGCTGTCGCAGGCCAGCGCCACGGACAGCCCGGCTCCCACCGCCCAGCCCTCGACCGCGGCGATCAGCGGCTTGCCCATGCGCACCATCTGCCGCACCAGCCGCGCGTTGTCCTGCATTCGCGCCCTGCCGGCGGCCAACTCGGTCACCCGCATGTCGCCCAGGTCGCCGCCGGCGCAGAACACCTCTTCGCCACCGGTCAGCAGCACGCTGCGGATCGATGGGTCGCATTCGGCCGCCTCCAGGGCCCGCAGCAATTCCATGCGCAGCGCCGGCGACAGTGCGTTGCGCCGGGCCGGGTTGTCGAAGCGCAGCAGGCGCACCGTGCCGCGCGTTTCCTGCAACAAACCGCTCATCAGGCCACCTCCCGCTGTAGCAGCGCGGCGTAGCGCGCCTTGTGGAACGCCAGCGAGCCGTGGGCATTGAGCAGTACCATGGCGCGGCGCAGGAACAGGCCGATGTCCGCCTCGTCGGTGTAGCCGATGCCGCCGTGCAACTGGATGGCCTGGCGGGTCACCAGCAGAGCCGCTTCCGAGGCCCGTACCCGTGCGCTGGAAACCTGCCGCTGGCGCTCGCTTTCCGACGCCCCGGCATCGATCGCGGCGGCGGCCTGCTCGACCATGGCGCGCGACAGTTCGATCTGGATCCTCAGGTCGACCATGCGGTGCTGCAGCGCCTGGAAACTGCCGATCTCGCGGCCGAACTGGCGACGTACCTTGAGGTACTCCAGGGTTCGCTCGAAGGCGCCATCCATCAGTCCGACCAGATAGGCCGCGCAGGCCAGCGCTGCCTCGTCCAGAACCTGTTCCGTTACCTCGCCGGACAACCACCGTGCCGGCGCATCGCGGAAACGCAGGCGCGCCAGGTGAGCGCCATCCTGGGTCGCCTCGCAGAGCAGTTCCACGCCATCGGCATCGCGCTCGACCAGCGCCAGGCCCTGCTCGCAGGCCACCAGCCAGGCATCGGCGGCACCAGCCAGATGTACGTGAGCGACTTCGCCGTGCAACCGCCCTTCCTGCATACGAGGGCGTCGCCGCCCATCGCGGTAGGCGATGCCCACCGGCAGGACCAGCCGCTCGGCGGCCAGCAACGCAACGCGCTCGTCTTCCGGCAGCAGCGGCGCCACCAGCCCGGCCTCGATCAGCGGCTCGGGCAGCAGGCCGCGCCCCAGCGCCTCCAGCAACGCCGCGTATTCGCTCATGCCCAGGCCGCTGCCGCCCAACGCTTCATCCAGGCGCAGCGCCGGCCAGCCCATGGCGCAGACCTCGCGCCAGGCCTGGCGGTCCACCCCGCTACCGGTGAAACGACCGCGGCGCACGCGGCTCAGGTCGCCGTCGCGCGGCACCAGCGAAGCCGCGCTGTCGCGGATCATCCGCAGACGCTGCTCGCGCTCGCCGGCCCACTCGTCTTGCTCACTCATCTGTTCGCCCTCCTGTCGATACGCCGACCGCCCGTCCGTCATCTGCACGGGCGGCGCCGGCTTGTCCGCGCGGAGCGACCGCGCAGGCCGTGGTCCGGACGCGCGACGGATGGCTCCGCTGCCGCGCCGCCGGAACTCCGCTACGGCTTAGCCGCGCGGTACCTGAAGCTGCCCGAGGCCATGGCGATGACCTCGCCGTCCTCGTTGCAGATTTCCGCCGTGCAGAAGCAGATCGTGCGGGTCCGCCGCACCACCCTGCCAACCGCACGAAGCTCGCCGCGGGCGCTACCCATGAAGTGGGTAGCCATGTCGATGGTCACCATCGAGCAGTCCGGCAAGCAGGCACGGATCGCCTGGGCCATGGCGGCGTCCAGCACCGACATCAACACCCCGCCATGGAACTGTTGCAGGTAGTTCATCAGTTCCGGGCGATGCCCCAGGCGCACCCGCGCCACCCCGTCGGCATCGGTCCAGCGCTCGAAGCCGATGAACTCCTGGAAGCTGGCGGGCCGCTGCTCCGCCGCTGGCTGTCGTGGAAAAGAACTCATGGATGTGCACTCCTTCCGCAGGATCAGGCCTTGGCCGCGCGCCGCTCGGCGGTATCCACGGCACTGCCCGGCGCTTGCCGTCGGGAAGCGCTCTCGCCATCGCGGGACTCGCGGTTCGGGTCGTAGAGCCGGTCCGCAATGAACAGCGCCGGGATCAGTCCGGTGAGCACGTAGGTGATGCCCATCACCAGGAAACCCGCGCCGATCGACACGTGGGTGGCCAGCAGGCCGATGCCGGCGGGCGCCACCGCCGCGCCGATACGACCCAGGTTGTAGGCGGTGCCCACCGCCGAGCCGCGGACGCGGGTGGAGAAGCTCTCGGTCATGTAGGTGGCCAGCACCCCGACCGGAACGCCGTAGATGAAGCCGAAGGTGATGAGGATCCAGAGGATGTTGGAGGGCGAGTGGTAGAACACGATCAACGGCATGAAGGCGGCGCTGCCGATGGCCCCGGCGGCGAAGGTCAGGCGCCGGCCGAAGACATCGGCGCAGACACCGGCGGCGACCTTGCCGAGGATCATCGCGCTGTAGGTGCCGACCATGTAGCCGGTCATCGACTTGAAGTTCATCCCCAACTCGCTCTCCAGGTAGGACGGCATCCAGTTGTTGGTGCCGTAGTAGCCGAACAGCAGGAAGCAGGAGGTGAGGCTCCAGAGCAGGAACATGCCGCGCGTTTCCGGATCGCCCAGCATCCGTCCCAGCGGGCCGGCGCCACCAGCCTCGGCGTGGCTCTGCGGAGCCGCGCCGGGACGCTGGCGCCCGGCCTGGGCCGCGAGCCAGGACGGCGACTCCGGCACCCAGGGCCGCAGGGCCAGGCAGACCAGCGCCGGCGCCACGGCGGTGAAGAACAAGGCGCGCCAGCCGAACTCGGGGATGATCTGCCCCGCCAGCAGGGTCGCCACCAGGTAGCCCACGGTCCAGCCGGCCTGCATGGCAGCGAGGATGGTGGTGCGGTACCTGGTTCCGACGCACTCGGACATCAGGATGTTGCAGGCGACGAACAACGAGCCGAGGCCGAGCGAGGCGACGAAGCGGATCAGCGCGAACTGCCAGTAGTTCTGGGTCAGCCCCAGCAACGCGGTACCGATGGAGAACAGCACGATGGTCCAGGTCACCACTCGCACCCGGCCGAAGCGGTCGCAGCACCAGCCGCCATAGATACCGCCGACGGCCATGCCGGCGAGAGTCAGGCTGCCGAGGGAGCCGGCTTCGAAGTTGCTCAGGCCGAATTCGGCCTTCAGGCTGTTGAGGCTGTAGGCCAGGAACATCAGGTCGACGCCGTCGGCGAGCAGGCCGAGGAAGCAGAAGACGAAGGCGATCAGCATGGTGCGCCGGGAAATGGCCGGCGCCGGGTTCGGGGAAAGCGCGGTTGCATTCATTATTCTTGTTCTCGCAAGCAGGATTTCGGTTGATCTTCACGGCAGCCCGACGGTCGTTCCCTCGCGCCACCGCCCTTCGCTTCAGTCCGGCCGCTCTGGCGGCGGACCTACCCGGCCGTTGTCCAGCACCACCACATCGCGCTCGACGACGCGAGTGCGGAACGAGCCGTCGCTCCACATCTCGGTACGCAAGGTCTCGCCGGGAAACACCGGAGCCGAGAAACGCACCTGCAGATGTCCCAGTTGCTCCGCGCGGTAGTCGGCGAGCCCGCGCAACACCGCGTGGAATGCCACGCCGAGGGTGCACAGGCCATGCAGGATCGGCCGCGGGAAGCCGGCCCGCAGCGCTGCCGCGGGCTCCGCGTGGAGCGGGTTGTCGTCGCCGTTGAGGCGGTAGTACAGGGCCTGCTCCGGACGGGTCGGCAGGTCGAGTCGCAGGTCGGGTGTCCGTTCAGGCAAGCGATGCGGCGTTTCCGGCACCTGCCGGGAACCACCGAAGCCGCCGTCGCCGCGAAGGAAGGTGGTGCTGCGGGCGACAGCCAGCACCTCGCCGCTGAGCGCGTCGCTGAGCACCTTCTCGCTGTAGAGCAGCGCGCCCTTGTCGGCGCCCTTGTCTACCAGACCGGTGACCCGGGTCCGACCGATCACCTCGCCTTCCGCCGGCAACGGCCGCCGCCACTCCAGGCGCTGCTCGCCGTGAACCAGGCGCAGCGCGTCCACGCCAGTCGCCGGATTGCCCAGCCAGAAGCCCGGATGACCGAGCACCAGGGCCATGCACGGCAATGCCTGGAGATCGCGGCACGGATCGACGTAGACCAGTTGGCGCTCGTCCAGCGGGTCGCCGCCCAGACCGAGGGTCAATGCATAGAAGGCGCTGTCGCGCCGGCTGTAGCGCTGGCGTACTTCGGGGATCGGGTAGTTCAGGAGCACCTCAGGATCGAGCGCCATCGGCCACCTCCTCGACTTCCAGCACCGCATCCACCGCCCAGGCGCCCTGGCCCTCCGGCAAGGCGATGACCGGGTTGAGGTCCACCGAGCGCAAGCGCTCTCCCGCCTCCCAGGCGAACCGCGAGAGATTCGACAGCAGCCGTGCCAGCGCCGCGACGTCGGCCCGCGGCCGGCCTCGCGCGCCGAGCAGGAGCGGCGCGCCTCTGATGCTACGGATCATCGCCTCGGCTTCGTCGACCTCGAACGGGCAGCGGCGGAACACCACGTCCTGCAGCACCTCGACGAAGATCCCGCCCAGGCCGAACAGCGCCACCGGGCCGAACAGCGGATCGCGCTGGATCCCCATGAAGCACTCCACCCCGCCCTGCAGCTGGCGCGCCACCAGGACGCCATCGAGACGCGCCTGCGGCGCCTTCTCGGCGGCCCGGCGCAGGAGCAGTTGGAAACCGGCGCGTACCGCGTCCGCATCGCTTACGCCAAGCAACACGCCGCCGATTTCCGACTTGTGCTGGATGTCCGCCGAGGCGAGCTTCAGCACCACCGGGTATCCGATGCCCTCGGCGAAGGCAACCGCCTCTTCGGCACTACCCAGCACCGCCTCGGCGGCGGACTCGATACCGGCGCGCGCCAGCAGGCGCTTGGCCTCGGCTTCGCCGGGCGTGGAGGCGGGCAACTGTAGCCCGCCGGCAGGCCGGCGCAGGCGCAACGGCCGGGCGAAGGCTTCGCCGAGCCGCCCCATGGCCTGGATCGCCACTACCGCCCGGGTGGGGTCTTCGAACAGTGCGAAGCCGGCCTCCTCGTAGGGTGCCAGCTCTTCCCCCTCGCCCATCACCGAGACCACGAACAGACGCTCGGGATGAGCCTCCTTGATCCGCCGGAACTGCTCGGCCAGGCGCGCGCCGATGGAGGCGGCGGTGCCGGCCTGGGTGAAGAAGGCGAGCAGCGAACGGTAGCCACCGTCGACCACCATCGACTCGGTAAAGTCGCGCACCAGCGTCAGATCGTTCAGGGCCTGCGCGGTGCAGTCCACCGGGTTGATCGGCGAGGCGAAGGACAGCCGTTCCTTCAGCCGCTCCTGGGCCATGTCCGGCATCGGCGGCATCGGCAGGCCGACTTCCTCGGCGACATCGCTGACGATGATCCCGGCGCCGCCGCTGACGGTGATCATGCCGAGGCTGTTGCCCACCGGATAGATACGCCGGGTGGCGAGGTAGGCGATGTCCATCAGTTCCTCGGTGGTCCTGGCGCGGATCACCGCATAGTCGCCCAGCACGGCGTCCAGCACCTTGTCGTCGCCGGCCAGCGAAGCGGTGTGGGACAGCGCCGCGCGGCTACCCAGGGCGCTGCGCCCGACCTTGTGCAGGATCACCGGCTTGCCGGCGCGATGCGCGGCCTCCAGGGCGGCGAGGAAGCTGTCGACGTTGCGGATGGATTCGGCGTAGGCCATCACCACGTCGATCTCCGGCGACTCCACCAGCCAGCCGATGCTGTCGCCCAGGGTGACGTCGGCCTCGTTACCGGTGGCCACGCAGATAGGGGTTCCCAGGCGGCGCTGGCGCGCCATGCCGAGCAGGTGCGCGCCGTAGGCGCCGGACTGGGTGGCGATGCCTACCCGGCCGGGCAGCGGTACGCCACGTTCCAGGCTGGTGGAGAAGAACGCGTAGTAACCTAGGTTACTGTTGAACGCGCCCAGCGCATTCGGACCGAGCAGACGCATACCGTACTCGCGGGCAGCGGCTACCACCGCATCCTGCATCGCCGCGCCGGCCTCGCCGACCTCGCTGAATCCGGAAGAGAACACGATGGCACTGCGCGCCCCCTGGCGGCCCAGTGCCCGGACGGTCTCCAGCACCTGAGGCGCAGGCACCGCGACAATGGCCACGTCCGGTGCCTGCGGCAGCTCCGCGACGCTGGCGAAGGCCGGTAGCCCCTGGATTTCAGCACGGTTCGGATTGACCGGGAGGATTTGCCCGGCATAGCCATGGCGCAGCATGTAGGCGATGGGTCGGCCACCGATGCGGGTCGGGTCGCTGGAAGCGCCGATCACCGCGACCGAGCGTGGTTCGATCAATGGAGTAAGACTGGCGAAACGGGGAGCGTCGATGAGCTGTTGCGAGTGGTTCGCTGACATGGGTTCACCTGATCCGTTTGTCTGTGGCCGGCACGACAACCTTCTCGCGGGCGAGCGCGCCCGCGGGACGCCGCCACGGCAGCGCCCGGAAGGCCTGTCGGCCAGGGGTCTAGAGCGTGTCGCCGGTGCCGAGCAACGCGGTTACCTGGCTGGACAGCGTGCCACCGTTGCCGTGCAGCAACGCCACGTCGGCCTTGGCCAACTGCCGCTCGCCGCCCTGGCGGCGGAGCTGGGTCACCGCCTCGATGATCAGGAACATCCCGTACATCCCCGGATGCACGCAGGACAGCCCGCCACCGTTGGTGTTCACCGCCAACTCGCCGCCGGGCGCGATGCGTCCGCCCTGGACGAATGGGCCGCCCTCGCCCTTGGCGCAGAATCCCAGGTCCTCGAGGAACAGCAGGGTGTTGATGGTAAAGGCGTCGTAGAGCATCACCAGGTCGATGTCGGCGTGCCGCACACCGGCCATCTGCATGGCTCGCGGAGCGCTTTCCGAGGCCGCCGTCACGGTGAGGTCGGGCATCGACACGATCGAGCGATGCCACTGCGCTCCGGCCGCGCCAAGGAAGTACACCGGCGCATTGGGCAAGTCGCGGGCGCGCTCGGCGCGCACTACCACGCAGGCGCCGCCGCCGTCGGTGACCAGGCAGCAGTCGGCGGCGCTCAGCGGGTCGCTGACCATCCGCGCGGCAAGGACGTCATCGACGCTCAACGGCCCGCGGGCGAACGCCTCAGGATTCAGGTTGGCCCATTGCCGGGCAGAGACCGCCACCTCGGCGAGCTGCTCGCGTGTGGTGCCGTACTGGTGCATGTGCCGGCTGGCCGCCAGGGCATAGGCGGTGATCGGGTGGCGCGGCTTGTAGGGCGTCTCGTGCCATTGTGGCTCGCTCATCGATACCAGGCGGCCGCCGGCGGTTCGCTGGTTGGAGCCGTAGCAGATCAGCGCAGCGTCGCAGAGACCGGCCTCCAGTGCCAAAGTGGCCTGCAGCAGGTGCAGCTCGAAACTGGAGCCGCCGATATTGGTGCCATCCACGAACTTCGGGCGGATGCCGAGGTATTCGGCGACCGACAAGGTGGGAAAGGCATGGGAGCTGGTGGCGGCGAAGATCGCGTCGATGTCGGAAAGCTTCAGGCCGGCATCGGCAATGGCCTTGAGCGACGCCTGGCCGAGCAGTTCGATGGCGCTGTAGCCCGGCGCCTCGCCGACGCCGGCGCTACCGATGCCGACGATGGCGGTCTTGCCACGGATGGCCGCGCTCATGGTCGTCCCTCCTGGTGGGGAACGAACACCACGACATTGGCACCGTCCTGCTCGACGATGCGCGCCTGCACACGGGTGCCGATCGGCAGGCTCTGGTGCCCGTCGATCCGCGACATCATGCGCACGCCCTCGTCCAGGTCGACCAGCGCGACATTGTGATTGCCGCCGCGGGAGCGATTGACAGTGATCGCGTAGAGCGTACCCAGGCCGCTGGCGGGAACCCACTCGAGATCAGTCTCGCCGCTACCCGGCACCAACTGGCGCGGGTAGAACACATGGCGACCGCTGGAACGGCTGCGCTGCAACATGAAACGGCCCTGGGCGAGAAACGCAAGGTACTGCGCCTCAGGTCCCGGAGTACTGCCATCGGGAAGATCTGCCACGAGGTTTCTCCTTTGTTCTTGTCGACCTTTGCTGCAAAGTGCATCGCGCTGGACGCCGAACCGGATACTGCTTCCGTTCCCGGTTGTACGTTCCGGAAGGCCAGAATATATTCACTATCGTGAATGTCAATCACAATACTGAATGAAAAGAGGAAAAATGACCAAGGACGCCACAACCAAAGGCACCAGCAGCAAAGATGTCGGCGCGGTAGTGAACGCCATTCAGATACTTCGCCACCTAGCCCACGCCGACGGACCGCAAGGCGTGGCCGCCATCGCTCGCGCCACCGGCATCAGCCCGAGCAGCGCCTTCAATATCCTGCGCACCCTGAGCAACGAACGGCTGACCTCCTTCGACGATGCGGGCAAGACCTACCAACTGGGCCTTGGCCTGTCGGAACTGGCCGTAGGATTCGTCGGACGCAGCTATGCCGACCTGATCCAGCCAGAGCTGGAGCGACTGAGCCTTGCCCACCACATCCTCATCGCCCTGTGGCAAGTCACCGACGATGCGCACATCCGCGTCATCGCCCTTGCCGCACCGCCCGTCGCCCACGTCAACGTCGCCGTCGGCACGCGCCTGCCGGAACTGGTCGGCGCCGCCGGGCGTTGCATTGCCGGCCTGCGCGAACTGCCGGAGGACGAACTGCGCCGCCGACTGACCCGCGTGCGCTGGGAAAATCCGCCGAGCTTCGAGCGCTACCAGGCCGAAGCGTCCGAGGCCGTCGAGCGCGGCTGGGCTATCGACCAGGAACACCTCTACCGCGGCGTGAGCATGGTTGCCAGCGCCATCACCGACCGCGACGGACAACCGCGCTTCGCCATCTCCGCGATCGGCATCAGCGCCCAGCACCAGCCCGACGACCTGGAACGGATCGGCACCAGCCTGCGGGATACCGCGCGCTTCGTGAGCCGCGCGCTATTTCCCCAGGGCGAGGCACTGAAGGAGAAATCCTGAAATGATATTCAACCCACTGAAAGATTAGCCGGCCAGCCGTCATCGACCCTCGACGCCGGTACCACCTTTCAACCCGAGGACCGGCAGATAACGGAGAAAGCGCCAGAATCGCTTCAGCGTCACCCGGTCCCACGCCCGCAGCGGCACCGAGCGGAACAACTGCCAGGCATATCGCCCATCCTGGACAACAGCCTTCTTCAGCGCCTTGTTCAGGATCAGTTGCCGGGCCCGGCGATAATTCGGGTGAGCCCGATAAGGCTCGATGGCTTGCATATCCGCCTCGTAATTGAGCTTGTACCTGCCGGACAGACCGCTTCCATGCCGGCGATAACGCCCCATGTAGGCCGGCAGTCGATGAATTTCATAGCCCTGCGCCGCGATCCTTAGGGTGATCTGGAAATCCTGCACGCGAATCGACGGGTCGAAGAAATCCGCCCGCTTCATCGCTTCCATGCGGTAGAGCGCCGTCAGCGGCATGACCACCAGGGTCTCGGCCAATGCTGCATCGAACCCCCAACGCTCCACACACCCCTCGCTGAAACCGTCTCGCGCCACTTCGTTACCGGCACTGTCGATACAGATATTGAAACCGCCCACGCACCCGACCTCGGGGTGCGCAAGCAAGTAGTCGACGCGCGTGTCGAGCGCTCCAGGCAGGAGAATGTCGTCCAGGTCGGGAGTCATCACGAACTCGCCCCGCGCATGACGCAAACCGTGATTGAGCGCGTCGCTCACCCCTCGGTTAGCCTGGCGGTAGAGCTGGAAACCGTGACGCTCGCGGAGCATGGCGAGACGCTCATAGGTGTCGTCCGTGGATCCGTCATCCACCACAATCAACTCGAGATTGGGATAGCCCTGCGCGTAGATGCTGGCGATCGCCTCGTCCAGATACTTCGAGATATTGAAACAGGCGCAAACGACGGAAACGAGCGGACGCATTTCTTCCTCCCCAGCCCCGTCTCCGGGACTCGGCACAAACCGATATCCTGGCTGTCCGCCGGAGGGAAACCGTGCCATGCAGCTCGGCCACACATCCGCGGCGCCTTCAAGCGCCGGGATACTAAGAAGAACCGCACCGACCATCGAAACCGGCAGGTCGCCCGACCCGGCGCCCGAAGGACAGAAAATCGGAAGCGGTGGAGAAATGCGCGCTCAGCGCACCCACGAAACCCAGGCAGAGCGGGACGACCACCCAGAGGAGAAGGAAGGGCAGAACCAAGGAAGGGCCCGCAGCATTCCTAGGAAAGCTGCACGACCTGGCCGGCACCCGAAACCATGGCACGGCTTTTTCGCCCGCCCGGCAGAGGGGATGCCCGAACACTCGCCAGAAAAGACAAAGCCCCCGGAACGCCAGGCATTCCAGGGGCTTTGCTCATATGTAATGGCGGAGAGATAGGGATTTGAACCCTAGGAGCCATTGCTGACTCAACGGATTTCGAATCCGTCCCGTTCGACCACTCCGGCATCTCTCCGTGCGGCGCGCATGATACCAGCTTGTACGAAGAACGCGAAGCTTTCTTGAAGATTTTTTCGCGTTCTTTCAGATGGTTGCGCGCGTTAGGAGGTTAAAGCGGCACGCCCAGGCGCTTGGCTACCTCTTCGTAGGCTTCGATCACATCGCCGAGGCCCTGGCGGAAGCGGTCCTTGTCCATCTTCTTGCGGGTTTCCTTGTCCCACAGACGGCAGCCGTCCGGGCTAAACTCATCGCCGAGGACGATCTGGCCATGGAACAGGCCGAACTCCAGCTTGAAGTCCACCAGCAGCAGACCGGCGTCGTCGAACAGCTTGTTCAGCACTTCATTGACCTTGAAGGAATAGGTCTTCATCTGCGCCAGCTGCTCGGGAGTGGCCCAGCCGAAGGCCTGGACGTGGGATTCGTTGATGAACGGATCGCCCAGGGCGTCGTTCTTCAGGAACAACTCGAAGGTGGGAGGAGTCAGGGCGATGCCCTCTTCCACGCCGAGGCGACGCACCAGGCTGCCGGCGGCAAAATTGCGCACCACGCACTCGACCGGGATCATGTCGAGCTTCTTCACCAGGCACTCGGTATCCGACAGCAGCTTGTCGAACTGGGTCGGAATGCCGGCAGCTTCCAGCTTCTGCATGATGAAGGCGTTGAACTTGTTGTTCACCGCGCCCTTGCGATCGAGCTGTTCGATGCGCTTGCCGTCGAAGGCGGAGGTGTCGTTGCGGAACAGCAGGATGAGACGATCGGCATCGTCGGTCTGGTAAACCGACTTGGCTTTGCCGCGGTAGAGTTCTTCGCGTTTTTCCATGATGGGCTCCGCTTACGGGTAATAGGGCCTAGGCGATCTCGCGCCAATCCAGGCCTGAATGCTGATCGGCCACCTGCAGCCAGCCCGGATCGCACCCGAGGGTGTCGACGAAGGTTTGCCGGGCCAGCTGCGGCGAGTTGTTCTTTTCGCTGAGATGGGCCAGCACCAGGTGCTGCATGCGGCCCCAATCCAGCTGCTTCACCAGCTCTGCGGACTGATGGTTGTTCAAGTGCCCTCGCGAACCGCCTACGCGGGCCTTGAGAAAATAGGGATACGGGCCACCGGCAAGCATCGTGCTGTCGTGGTTGGCCTCGACCACCAGAGCATCCACCGCACGATAGCACTCCAGCACCTCGGCCGTGGCCATTCCCAGATCGGTGAGCATGCCGAAGCGCCGCTGCCCGTCGGACAGCACGAACTGGGTAGGCTCGCGGGCGTCGTGCGAGACGCCAACCACCTGCACTTCCAGCCCGCGGATCGCCAGGCGCTGGCCGGCCCCCAACAGCTCGGCGGGGTGCACCGGGCGGCGCATGCCGCTCAGGGTACCCGCACTGAGATAGACCGGGATTTGGTAATGCCGCGCCAGCAGTTCGACGCCATGGATGTGATCGGCGTGTTCGTGCGTGACCAGGATCGCGTCCAGCTGCGCGGGACTCAGCCCCAGGCGCGCCAGACGCTTGATGATTTCACGCAGCGGGAAGCCGCAATCGATCAGTATCCGGGTGTCAGAACTGCTCACCAAGGCCGAATTGCCCCGGCTTCCGCTGCCCAGAACCGCGAACCGCATTGCGCATGCTCTCCTGGAGTTTTTCCAGTACGTTTTGCGCGACATCGGCCGGCGCAGAGGTGTTGATGTCCTTGTCGACGGTGACCTGCACGGCGTCGCTGACGGTGGTCAGGCGGACCTGGTAGCGCTGCGCCTTGGCGTCTTCCTCTTCCTTGGTCTTCTCGCCGCCGCCGAACAGGCGACTGAAGAACCCGGGCTTGTCTTCGTCGGGTTTCTTCGCCCCTTCGGCGATGTTCACGTAGTACACGCCAAGGCTGCGGTTGAGGTCGTCGACGCGGATATCGGCGTTATCCAGGGCACGCCCGACGCTGACCCAGGAGCGGTCGAAGTCGGATT
The DNA here is from genome assembly GCF_058680555.1 of Pseudomonas sp. YA1. Lineage (NCBI taxonomy): Bacteria > Pseudomonadati > Pseudomonadota > Gammaproteobacteria > Pseudomonadales > Pseudomonadaceae > Pseudomonas > Pseudomonas sp. YA1. The sequence goes on along the minus strand of NZ_JBZWBG010000014.1, from coordinate 32,132 downwards.
GCAAGGTCAGCACCGGGTTGCCGCTGCCGTCCTTGCTCAACTCGAAGGTGCCGGGCGTGTCGTAGATCGAGTTGGCTGCCAGCAGGGAGACCGAGCCGCCCTGCTCGGCGCTGCGCGCCATGCTCGCGACCATCTCGTCGAGCAGCGCCGCGTCGAGGCTCGGCGCCACCGACTTGCTCGGCCAGTTCGGGCTGCTGGTGTCACCGGCGGCGCGGGTCTGGCTGAGCACGTAGACCTCGCTGGTATTGCTTTGCACGCCGGGCTCGATACGCACCCGAACCCGTGCCTGGCCGTCCGGCTCGACGCCGCTCACGCGGCTGCTAAGGCGGCGTGCCAGCGGCGCGGAAAGCTGCGACAGCGATTGCCAGTCGGAACTGAACTCACCGGTCTGCGGGCGCTCGTCGGCGATGCGGAAACCGTTCTCCTCGAAGAACTGCCGGGCCACCGGCCAGACTTCCGCCGGCGGACGCTGGGCCACGACCCAGCGGCTATCGCCGCTGCGCTGCAGGCTGTAGTCGCTGATGTCGCCGGCGTTGGCCAGCGGCTGCGGACGCGGAACCTCGTACTCACCCTCTTTTTCGTGGGTGGTGGCGACGTTCAGCGGAATCGGCAGCAGCGGATCGAGCGGCTTGCTGTGCACCCCTTCGGGCAATTGCATGGGAGGCGTCTCGCGGGCGCCGAGGTAGTCGTCGCCGCGGTCGCGGAAATAGCCCTCCGGCCCCCACAGCCAGCCGCAGCCGGAAGTGTTGCCGATAACCAGGGCGAGGGCGGTCAGTCCAGCCAGTCGCTTCATTGCGTGGAGCTCCTTGATCAAGCCAATACGCCGGTCTGGCGCATGGCCTGACGCAGCGGCTCGTGGCAACGCGGGCTGAGCCAGGTCAGGGGCAGGCGGATGCCCTCGGGGATCAGACCCATCTCATGCAGGGCCCACTTCACCGGAATGGGGTTGGATTCGATGAACAGCGCCTTGTGCAGCGGCATCAGGCGGTCGTTGATGGCGCGCGCAGCAGCGGCGTCGCCGCGCATGGCGGCGGCGCACAGGTCGCTCATGGCGCGCGGCGCGACGTTGGCGGTCACGGAGATGTTGCCCTTGCCACCCAGCAGCATCAGCTCGACGGCAGTGGCGTCGTCGCCGGAATAGACGAGGAAGTCCTTGCCGACGCGCTCGATGACTTCCTTGGCGCGTTGCAGGTCGCCGGTGGCCTCCTTGATGCCGATGATGTTCGGCACCTTGGACAGGCGCTCGACGGTCTCCGGAAGCATGTCGCAGGAAGTACGCCCGGGCACGTTGTAGAGGATCTGCGGGATCGCAACGGCTTCGGCGATATGGCGGAAGTGCTGGTACATGCCTTCCTGGGTCGGCTTGTTGTAGTACGGCGTCACCAGCAGGCAGGCGTCGGCGCCGCCGCTTTTCGCGGCCTCGGTCAGCGCCACCGCCTCGCGGGTGGAGTTGGCGCCGGTGCCGGCGATCACCGGGATGCGGCCCTTGACCTGGTCGACCACGCGACGGATCACCTGGATGTGCTCTTCCACGTCCAGCGTGGCCGATTCACCGGTGGTGCCGACGGCGACGATGGCGTTGGTGCCTTCCTGCAGGTGGAAGTCCACCAGCTTGGCGAGGCTGTCCCAGTCCAGTCGACCCTGAGCATCGAAGGGGGTGACCAGTGCCACCATACTGCCCGCAATCATGCAACCGCTCCTGCCGCGAAATTAAAGCGGTAATGGTACTGTCGGCGGCAGGCCTTGCACAAGACGAGCGCCACCTCGTCGGAAGCCGCTGACAGGCGGCAGACGTTTCCCTCGGCGGCGCTTTTCGCTACCCTTCCCGCTTTAGGTACGGCCCGTGCCGCCAGCGTATTCCAGGAAAGTTGAATGTCCACCAGCCAACCCCGCGAACAATTCCTTCTGATCAGCGCCCTCGGCCCCAATCCGATGGAGCTGACCACCCTGCTCTGCCGCGCCTGCGTCGAGAGCCGCTGCGCCGTGGTCAGCAGCCGCCTGACCCGCCACGGAGAGTTCAGCGCCCTGGTGCTGCAGATCTCCGGAAGCTGGGATGCCCTCGCCCGCCTCGAGGGCAGCCTGCCGGCCCTCACCAAGCGCGGCGACATCACCCTCAGCATGACCCGCAGCAACGCCCACGTGACCCGCGCCCAGGCGTTGCCTTACGTGGCCTATGTCAGCGCGGTGTATCGCCCAGACATCCTCAACGAACTCTGCCAGTTCTTCATCGACCACAACATCGAGCTGGAGAACCTGACCTGCGACACCTACCAGGCGCCGCACACCAACACCACCATGCTCAACGCCACGATTACCGTGACGCTGCCCGCCGGCACCCAGATCAGCTGGCTGCGCGACCAGTTCCTGGACTTCGCCGACGCCCTGAACCTGGATGCCCTGATCGAACCCTGGCGCCCCCAACACCCCTGAGGAGCCGAGCCATGCCGGTCGCAATCGACAAACCCGTACCCGACTTCACCGCCCCCGCAACCAGCGGCAAGGAGGTGACCCTGTCCGCGCTGAAGGGCAAGCAGGTCGTCCTGTACTTCTACCCGAAGGACAGCACTCCCGGTTGCACCACCGAGGGCCAGGGCTTCCGCGACCAGTACGCGGCGTTCCAGAAGGCCAATACCGAGGTCTTCGGCATCTCCCGCGACGGCCTGAAGTCCCACGAGAACTTCAAGTGCAAACAGGAATTCCCCTTCGAGCTGATCAGCGACAAGGATGAAGCGGTCTGCCAGCTGTTCGACGTGATCAAGCTGAAGAAGCTCTACGGCAAGGAATACATGGGCGTCGACCGCAGCACCTTCCTGATCGACAGGGACGGCGTACTGCGCCAGGAGTGGCGCGGCGTGAAGGTGCCCGGGCATGTCGACGCGGTTCTCGCCGCCGCCCAGGCGCTCAACGGCGCCTGAGCCCCGCCCCGAAAAAAAAGGCCGCATCCGCGGCCTTTTTCATTTTTCATGCGGCCGGTGCTATCGCGTGGCTGCCGGAGTCTCGGGAAGGTCCTTGGGCCAGGCATCCAGCACCGCTTTCACCAGGGTCGCCAGGGGGATCGCGAAGAACACGCCCCAGAAGCCCCAGAGCCCGCCGAACAGCAACACCGCGCAGATGATCGCCACCGGGTGCAGGTTCACCGCCTCGGAGAACAGCAGCGGCACCAGCACGTTGCCATCCAGCGCCTGGATGATCGCGTGGGCCACCATCAGGTAGATGAACTGGTCGCTCCAGCCCCACTGGAAGAAGGCGATCATCGCCACCGGTACGCTCACCACCACCGCGCCGATGTACGGCACCACCACCGACAGGCCGACCAGCAGGGCCAGCAGCGCCGCGTAATTGAGCCCCAGGTAGGCGAAGGCGATGTAGGTCACCGCGCCGGTAATGACGATCTCGATGACCTTGCCGCGAATGTAATTGGCGATCTGCTGGTTCATCTCGGCCCAGACCTGTTTCATCAGCCCGCGCTCGCGCGGCAGGTAGCGGTGGAACCAGGTATGGAAGCGCTTCTTGTCCTTGAGGAAGAAGAACACCAGGATCGGCACCAGTACCAGGTAGATCATGACGTTCACCACCACCGGCAGGCTGGCCAGCGACGAGGTCAGCGCCCACTGGCCGATCTGGCCGAATTCGCCGCGCGCGGTCTCGATGGCCTTGAGCACCTGCTCCTCGCTGATCAGGCTGGGATAGCGCTCGGGCAGCATCAGCAGCACGCTCTGCCATTCGCCGAGCATCCGCGGCAGTTCGTTGAACAGGGTGAACAATTGCTGCCAGAGCAGCGGCAGCAGGACCACCAGGAACAGCGCCAGCAAGCCAAGGAACAGGCTGTAGACCAGCCACACGGCGAACAGGTGCGGCACCCGGAAGCGTTCCAGCATGCCGACCACGCCCTGGATCAGGAAGGCGATCACCATCGCCGCCAGTACCGGCGCGAGCATCCCGCCGAAGGCGAGGATGACGCTGAAGCCGAGCACCAGCATGATCGCCAGCACCACTGCCTCCTCGTCGGAGAAGTAGCGCTGCATCCAGTCGCGTAACACCTTGATCATCGGAAATCCTGAATCGGAACGGCGAAGGCTCCGCTAACGCTTGCGCAGCCAGTATCGATAGACGCCTTCGGCGGCCTCTTCGCGCAGCAGTTCATGGCCGGCGAGCTGGGCGAAGGCCCGGAAGTCTCGCTGCGACCCGGCATCGGTGGCGATCACCTTGAGCACCCCGCCGCTGGGCAGGCGGTTCAGCTCCAGCTTGGCCTTTAGCAGGGGCAGCGGACAATTGAGACCACTGGCATCCAGCTCCGCGTCACATACCAGGGGGGATGAATCGTTATCCGTCATGACAGCCTCTCCCGAAGGGCCGACAAGCATACCCAAGCCTATCCGCCGCTGGCCAGTTGAAACGGCGCTCGAAGTCCAACAGCTTCGGGTCTCGGGCAGATACCTAGGCAGTGCCGATAACCAACGGCTAAAGTAAGGCCTTTGCCAACCTGAGCCTCCTGCATGAATGTACTGCGCCCTGCCCTGTTGACGCTCGCCTGCATGCTCGCTTCGCCGGTCATGTCGGACGATCTGCCCTCCCTGGGCGACGCATCTTCCTCAATCGTTTCGCCGGAGCAGGAGTTCCAGTTGGGCCGCGCCTGGCTGAGCATGCTACGCAACCAGGTCGATGCGATCTCCGACCCGCAGCTCAAGGACTTCGTCGAAAGCAGCGTCTACCGGCTGGCCGAAACCAGCGACCTGCAGGACCACCGGCTGGCCTTCATCCTCATCCGCGACGCACAGATCAACGCCTTCGCCGCGCCCGGCGGCGTGATCGGGGTCAACGGCGGGCTACTGCTCAACGCCCAGACCGAAGGCGAGTATGCCGCGGTGCTGGCCCACGAACTCGGCCACCTGATCCAGCGCCACTTCGCCCGCGGCATCGAGGCACAGCAGCGCATGCAACTGCCGGTGATGGCGGCGATGCTCGCCGGCATCGTCGCCGCAGCCGCCGGCGCAGGGGATGCGGGTATCGCGGCGATCGCCGGGACCCAGGCGGCGGCGATCCAGAACCAGTTGCGCTTTTCCCGGCAGAACGAGCAGGAAGCCGACCGCGTCGGCGTCACCAACATGGTTCGCGCCGGTTACGATCCGCGCTCGATGCCGAACATGTTCGAGCGCCTGGCGCGGCAGTATCGCTACGACGGCAAGCCGCCGGAGTTCCTCCTCACCCACCCGGTCACCGAATCGCGTATCGCCGACACCCGCAACCGCGCCGAACAGTATCCCCAGGGCGGCAAGGAAGACAGCCTGCGCTACCAGCAGATGCGCGCGCGCACCCAGTTGCTCTTCGAGGAAACCCCGGGGATGGCCGGCAAGCGCTTCCGCGCCATGCTCAACGACAATCCCAAGCTGGACGCCGCGCGCTACGGACTGGCCATCTCGCAGACGCGCATCGGCCAGCTCAACGATGCCCGTGACAACCTCAGGCAATTGCTGGCGAAGGCGCCCAACGACGTCGCCTACAACCTGGCCCAGGTCGAGCTGGACATCACCGCCAACCGCCTGCCGGATGCCGACCAGCGGTTGAAGAAGATGCTCGCCCAGTTCCCCAGCAGCTACCCGCTGAAACAGGTGCGCGCCGACCTGATGCTGAAGATGAGCAAGCCGCAGGAATCGGAGAAGATCCTCGACGACCTGAGCAAGGCGCGGCCGCTGGACCCGGATGTCTGGAACCGCCTGGCCGAGGTGCGCAGCCTGACCAACAACGCCATCGGCGTGCACCAGGCCCGGGCCGAGTACCTGTCTCTGACCGGCGACTACCAGGCCGCCATCGAGCAGCTCGATTTCGCCAAGCGCCGCGCTGGCGGCAACTTCCAACTGGCTGCGCGACTCGACGCCCGCCAGCAGGAAATTCGCCAGCAGGAAAAGATGGTCAAGGAAATGTTCCGCTGAACGGCGTATCCGAGGAAAAACGCCCGACGATGCTCGTCGAAACAGGAGGTTGGGCGAACAACCGCACCGCGCTTACTCGCCCTACGCAGCGGCACGCCCTCGCCAGGATCAGGCGTTCCCGGCCTGGCGCAGGCGCGCGGCCTGGGTGAAGTCGAGCATGCGCTTCAGCGGACGGACCGCCCTCGGGATCAACGCCGGGTCGACGAAGATTTCCCCGCTGCCCTCGCGCAGGCAGGCCAGGGTCCGCTCGAGCGTGTTCATCGCCATCCACGGGCAGTGCGCGCAGCTGCGGCAGGCGGCGCCGTTGCCGGCGGTGGGGGCCTCGATGAAATCCTTGTCCGGGCACAACTGCTGCATCTTGTAGAAGATGCCGCGATCGGTGGCGACGATGAAGGTCTTGTTCGGCAGGGTCTGCGCGGCCTTGATCAACTGGCTGGTCGAGCCCACGGCATCGGCCAGCGCGACCACGCTTTCCGGCGATTCGGGGTGGACCAGGATGGCGGCGTCCGGGTAGAGCGCCTTCATGTCTTCCAGCTGCTTGGCCTTGAACTCCTCGTGGACGATGCAGGCGCCATCCCAGAGCAGCATGTCGGCCCCCGTCTCGCGCTGGATGTAGCGTCCCAGGTGCTGGTCCGGCGCCCAGAGGATGGGCTCGCCGTTGTCCATCAGGTGTTCGACGATCTCCACCGCGCAACTGGAGGTCACGACCCAGTCTGCGCGTGCCTTCACCGCCGCGGAGGTGTTCGCATAGACCACCACGGTCCGTTCCGGGTGCTGGTCGCAGAATGCCGAGAATTCATCCACCGGGCAGCCCAGGTCGAGCGAGCAGGTCGCTTCGAGGGTCGGCATCAGCACACGCTTCTCAGGGTTGAGGATCTTCGCCGTCTCGCCCATGAAGCGCACCCCGGCCACGACCACCGTCTGCGCCGGATGCTGGTTGCCGAAACGGGCCATCTCCAGCGAATCGGATACGCAACCGCCGGTCTCCTCGGCCAACGCCTGGATCACCGGGTCGCAGTAGTAATGCGCCACCAGTACAGCATTTTGCGCCTTCAGTTCGGCCGCGATCGCCGCGCGATGCTCGGCGCTCTCCTGCTCGCTCAACACACGGGGTTGCTTGGCGGCCAGGTGGGCCTGTACCAGGAGTCGTTCGGAAATGTGCGTCATAGTCGCTACACCTGAAGGCGCAACAGCGCGTCTCTCGATTTTATACCCGGCGGCAGGCTGGACCGCAGGGAACTGACGATTGCAGGTTTCGGGCACGGCACCCGTGTCCCCCTTGAGCAAACCCCGGGGATCCGCCTGCAAGGCCGCGGATTCTAACCGCATAGGTCGCGCCAGGGCCATCCCGGCATCCGTACCGGCCTGGCCGGTGGCTACGCTAACAAAAGACATAGGTTTCGGTCGTTAGACCTACGCGACATAATTTTTTCGTTTCTTAGAACCGTCCCTGGCTCGGCTCGCTCCACGACCGAACACGAGATGCCGGCATGCCAGCGTTAATACTTTGGTATTAGGCCCTTGGTATTAACGTTAAATAACCGGTAAATATCCGGATTTTCTTTTCGTCGAATTTACGAGCAATATGAAACATATTTCGTTGAAATAAGCTCTTCTTTCACATAATTATAAAAATATCCTGAAACAGAGCCGTCATCCCTCACCTCCAAAACGACGACTCCCCGTGCCGTGCGCCCGCCGCGCAGAAAGCGAGCCGGCGGCCGATTCCACCCTCGCACGCCAGCCCTTGCGCTTCACTGACCGACGGGAGGTTTCCCCGATGAAAACGTCATCCAGAAGACAAGTTGAAACACTCGGGCGCTATCTATCGAGTCCTCGACGCTTCTTCCACAGTAGCGGCAACCTGACCCGATCAAGGGAAGCGGCACGCGCCACCCAATAAAAGGAATAAGGGATGCCTATTCATAACCTGAATCACGTGAACATGTTCCTCCAGGTCATCGCCTCCGGTTCGATTTCCTCCGCTGCGCGGATCCTGCGCAAGTCGCACACCGCGGTCAGCTCGGCGGTCAGCAACCTGGAAATCGACCTGTGCGTGGAGCTGGTCCGTCGGGACGGCTACAAGGTCGAACCCACCGAGCAGGCGCTTCGCCTGATCCCTTACATGCGCAGCCTGCTGAACTACCAGCAGCTGATCGGCGACATCGCCTTCAATCTCAACAAGGGTCCGCGCAATCTCCGGGTGTTGCTGGACACCGCCATCCCGCCGTCGTTCTGCGATACGGTGAGCAGCGTACTGCTCGACGATTTCAACATGGTCAGCCTGATACGCACCTCGCCCGCCGATAGCCTGGCGACGATCAAGCAGGACAACGCGGAAATCGATATCGCCATCACCATCGACGAGGAACTGAAGATCTCCCGCTTCAACCAGTGCGTGCTCGGCTACACCAAGGCGTTCGTCGTCGCCCATCCGCAGCACCCGTTGTGCAATGCCTCCCTGCACAGCATCGCGAGCCTGGCCAATTACCGGCAGATCAGCCTCGGCAGCCGCTCCGGGCAGCATTCGAACCTGCTGCGGCCGGTCAGCGACAAGGTGCTCTTCGTGGAAAACTTCGACGACATGCTGCGTCTGGTGGAAGCCGGCGTCGGATGGGGCATCGCGCCGCATTATTTCGTCGAGGAACGCCTGCGCAACGGTACCCTGGCAGTCCTCAGCGAACTCTACGAACCGGGCGGCATCGACACCAAGGTGTATTGCTACTACAACACCGCGCTGGAATCCGAGCGCAGCTTCCTGCGCTTTCTCGAAAGCGCCCGCCAGCGCCTGCGCGAACTCGGCCGCCAGCGTTTCGACGATGCGCCGGCCTGGCAACCGAGCATCGTCGAAACGGCGCAGCGCCGCTCAGGCCCGAAGGCGCTCGCGTACCGCCAGCGCGCCGCACCAGAGTAGAGCGTTCTCCAGCAGACGCTGGCCGTGGGTGGTGAGAATCGACTCGGGATGGAACTGCAAGCCCAGCTGTCGATTGCGCGGATCGGCCATCGCCATGATCTCGCCATCGGCATCGGCCAGGCAGTCGAAACCTTCCGGCAGGCGACTGACCACCAGCGAGTGGTAGCGCGCGACGCGCAGGTCAGCGATGCCGTCGAACAGCGGGTGACGCTGATCGAAACGCAGGGACGTGCTCTTGCCGTGCAGCGGCTTCCTCGCCTCGCCCACCGCGCCACCGGCGGCCAGCGCCAGCGCCTGGTGGCCGAGGCAGACGCCGAGCACCGGCAAGCGCCCGCGGGCCCAGGCGAGCAATTCCAGCATGCAGCCGGCGTCTTCCGGCCGACCGGGCCCCGGCGACAGCACCAGCAGTTCGCAACCGTCGGCCAGCAATGCCGCCTGGATCGTCGGCAACGGCGTATCGTTGCGCATCACCCGGACCTCCGCGCCGAGCAGGCAGAACTGCTCGACCAGGTTGTAGGTGAAGGAATCGAAGTTATCCAACAGCGTGATGCGCATCGCGCTCTCCCCTTTCGCGTTCGGCAGCGGCCACGGCGGTCAGCACCGCCAGCGCCTTGTTGCGGGTTTCCTCGGCCTCCAGCCGTGGATCCGAATCCAGCACCACGCCGGCGCCTGCCCGGACCCGGGCGATACCTTCGCGGACCTCGGCGGAGCGGATGACGATGCTGGTATCGAGGTTGCCGGCGCTGTCGAGAATGCCGATCGCGCCACCGTAGCTGCCGCGATAGCCATCCTCGTACTGCCGCAGCAACTGCATGGCACGGACCTTCGGCGCACCGACCAGGGTGCCCATGTTCAGGCAGGCACGGTAGGCATGCAGCGCATCCAGTTCGCCATGCAGTTCGCCAGCCACGCGCGAGACCAGGTGCATCACGTGGCTGTAGCGATCGACCTTGAGCATGTCGCGCACCTGCCGCGTACCGCTGCGGCAGACCCGCGCCAGATCGTTGCGCGCTAGGTCGACCAGCATCATGTGCTCGGCGATCTCCTTGGCGTCCAGGCGCAACTCCGCTTCCAGGCGATTGTCCAGTTCCGCATCGATGGCGCCCCGGGCATCGCGTCCGCGCGGGCGGGTGCCGGCGATGGGATAGAGTTCCACCTCGCGACTCTCCGCGTCGTACTTCAATGCCGACTCCGGCGAAGCGCCGAACAGGCAGAAGTCCCCCGCATCGAGGAAGAAGCGGTACGGGCTGGGGTTGCGCAGGCACAACTGGCGATAGGCCCGCCAGGGGTCCGCACACGGCATGCTGAAGCTGCGCGACGGTACGATCTGGAACACGTCGCCGGCCCTCACGTGGGCCTGCAGGCGCTCTACCTGGCGGGCAAAGCTCGCATCGTCCAGGTCGACCTGGTAGTTGCCGGCCCGTACGCCTGCCACCGGCGACTCGGAAGCCTCCTCCACGGCGCCATGGAATTCGTCGGCACACTGGCGCAGGCTGGCGGCCAACCGGTCGTGCCCGGCCGGATCGTGGACGAACGCCTGCAGCGAAGTCCGGCGCGCCAGGTGATCGATGTCCAGCAGCAACTCCGGCACCAGGAACAGGTAGTCCGGGCAATGCCGCGCAGGTTCGGCCGGCGCCGGCAAGGGTTCGAACTGCTCGGCCAGGTCGAAGCTGAACAGGCCGCCCAGCAGCGCGGGCCCCTCCGCGTCGCCCAGCGTTCCGAGCACGCGGCGCAGCGCCTCCAGGCTGGACAGGCCATGCAGGCGTCGCCACTCGTCCGCATGCGACTCTTCCTGGGGGAAGCGCCAGTGCAGGGTGTCGCCGTCACGCAAGCAGGTGACCTGGGCCGGACAGGCCTCGCTCAACGGCGCCAGCAAGGCGCGTCCATTGGCGTTCAACGCCCGCAGCACCACATCGCGCCCCCAGCACTCGATGCGCAGGCAGCTGGAAAGGATCGCCACGCTACGCCGCGCAGCCTTGCTGTCCACGTCGAAGCAGTCGAACAGCATCCGGTTGGCGCCGGCCATGCGCCAGATCGACAGCGCCTCCGGCACCAGCGTGCGGTACTCCAGACTTTCTTCCAGTCGATAGCCAACCCCGCTCACGAGCCACCTCCTCGCGCCCATGGGCGACTGGCCTGCGCGACGCTAGCGCGCAACGGCATGTTCATCATCGATACCCCCCCTTTTCCCCCAATTGCGACCGCTGCCGTCGGCGGCGATCGCCGCAATGGATGTCCCGTCTCAGTCCAGAGGCAGCGCCTGGCGGGAGAGAATCTCCAGCATCCGGCGCATGCTCCCCAAGTGCAGTTCGCCGGGCAGGAAGTCGACGCTCTGCCCACCCCAGGCGCGGTGCAGCTCCTCGCTCAGTTCGTCGAGGGATTCGCCCATGGACTGGCGCCAGAGCAACCGCCGGCACAGGCGCAGACACTCGGTATAGGCCGACTCGGCCCCATCCGCGGCCAGCCGCCCCCGCAGCAGGCCGCCGTGTCCCGGGATCAGTTGCAGCAGGGTCGGCAGACGCTGCAGACGTTCCAGGGACTCCAGGTAAGCCTCCATGTCGTCGAACACCAGCGGCCGCCACACCCCCTCTGCCTCGTCGAACTCGCCCAGGGCATCGCCGCAGAACAGGCGTCGGCGTCGCACGTCGTAGAAAACCACGTGATCGTCGCTGTGGCCGTGGGCCTCTATGACCTGCAGGCGATGCCGCGGTCCCAGCTCCAGCCACTCGCCGTCGGCCACCGCGCGAACCGGCAGAGCGTCCCAGGCACAGGCCTCGGGCAACCGCTGCTCCGCACGCAACAGTTGCCGGTTCAAGCGCTCGACCACCCGCACCGCGCTTTCCGACTTCCAGGCCTGGCAGGTCCGCTCGGACGCCAGGACCTGTACGTTCGGCAGCCGCGGACACAGGTAGGGCAGCAGGCCGCAGTGGTCGTAGTGCTTGTGGGTGATCAGCCAGTAGTGCACCTGGGACGGGTCGGCGACCCAGCGGCACAGGTCCGCCCAAACCAATTCGGCATCCCGGCTGATCCCTCCTTCAACCAGCGCCCAGCTCGCCTCACCGAGACGCAGCAGAAACACCGGCACCTGGACGTCCCCCAACAGGCACAGGTCATCATCCAGTTGACCGGGAGCCGAAAGCCTCAACATGGCCGGTTCACCTCCTCAGGTTTACGGTACAGCGCCGCGCCCCAGGTCGCGCCGGAACCGTAGGTCAGGACCAGCACCCGCTGTCCGGGCTGGATGTCCGGCCAGAACATCGCCAGCGTGACCGGGGTCGAGGCCGAAGCCATGTTGCCCAGACGATCCACGGTCACCGCGAACTTGTGCTGGGGAATGCCCAGTTGCTCCTGCACCGCATCGAGGATGCGCAGGTTCGGTTGATGGCAGATCACATGGTCGATGTCGTCCAGGGTCAGCTCATGGGCCGCGAGCATTTCGCCGGCGATCCGTACCAGGGTCTGGCTGGCATGCTCGAACATCGGCCGGCCGCGCATGAGGAACTCGCCCCCGCCCTCGCGCAGGACGTTCTCGTCGAGGAAGGTCGGCGAGGCACTACCCGGCGCCGCGGTCATCAGCAGGTCGAAGTAGTTGCCGTCGGCGCCCAGGCGCAGGTCCAGCAGTCCGTCTTCGAGACTCTCGCCGGCGCTGACCACCACCGCGCCGGCACCGTCGCCGAGCAGGATCGACAGGTTGCGGCCGCGGTCCGAACAGTCCATGCGCTTGGACAGCACCTCGCCGCAGACCACCAGGACATGCCGTGCCAGCCCGGCGAGGATCTGCCCGCGAGCCATCTGCAAGCCGTACAGCAACCCGCTGCACTGTGCCCGGATATCCAGCACCGGGATGTGCCGCAGGCCCAGCAGCGGCTGGATCAGGCAGGCCTGGGACGGGTCGTGGTGGTCCGGCGACAGGGTGTTCACCAGCAACAGGTCGATGTCCTCCGGCAGCAGCCCGGCAGCCTCGATGGCCTGGCGCGCCGCCGGCACCATCAGCGCGCTGACCGCCTGTTCCGGCTCGACGTGATAGCGGGTGCGTACGCCGGTGCGTTCAACGATGAACTCATCCGACGTGTTGATGCGCCCTACCAGGTCATGATTGCTGACCTGGCGTTTCGGCAGGCTGAAACCCAGCCCGGCCAGGATCGGATTACCCATGTACAGCCCTCCTCGGACACCGTGGTTCAACATGGCGATGCCTCAGCACACCAGCACCTCGCCCAATTGCCAGACCTGGGCGGCGAAACCCCAGCCGGTGGCTGCGCCGGCCATGACGATACGATCGCCGGGGCGGATCTTGCCCTCGCGCAGGCCGGTCATCAGGGTGTACGGGATGGAAACGGAGATCATCACGCCGGTATCGCCCATCGTCAGCTGGTACTGCTCCGGACGGGCACCGATGCCCTCGGCCCAGGCCTTGACCAGGAACGGCGCTGGCTGGTGGAAGACGAAATAATCGATGTCATCGCTGCCCAGGCCGGCCTTTTCCAACGCCCGGCGCATCGCGATCGGCACGTTGGTCGGGACGAAGCTGGCCATCTTGTTCTGGCCGTCGCTGAACAACGAGAAATACAGCCGCGGCTTGGCCTCGCCGGTCGGGTTTTCCGGCAGGCGCCAGCGACCGGTGGCCACTTCATAGAACGTGGCGTCGCTGTGTTCGGCCGAAGCCAGCAGATCGCAGCTGTCGTCGTCGCCGCGGGTCAGCAGGGCCACCGCGCAGCCATCGGCGAACAGGGTCGAGGTACGCGAGGTGAAGTCGAGCAGGTTGGAGATGTACTCGCTGCACACCACCAGCACTTTCTCGGCCTTGCCCTGGCGGATCATGCTCGCTGCCAGGCGCAGGTTGAGCAGGAAGCTGGCGCACTCCATCTGCGAATCCAATGGCAGCGCCCGGCTCAGGCCGAGCTGCTTGGACAGCACGTTGGCCATGCGCGGATAGAGACGCCCGCGCAGGTCCGGCAGGACATCGCCGGCGTCGGTCATGATCGGCGAGGAAGCCGAGCAGATCAGCATGTCCACGCTATCCGGCGCGGTAACGCTGCTGCGCAGCAGGCGCTCGGCGGCCCGGACCACCAGGCTGAACTCGTTCTCGCCGTTCCGCGGGTCGAAATAGCCCCGCCGATTGACGCCCCAGAATTGCCACCAGGACTCGCTGAGGTCCGGTACCGCAGCGAACACCGGATCGTCGTTTTCGTAGCTGCGAGCCGGAAGTTCACAGGTGATAGCTGCCAGTTTGACCTTATGCATGAGCTTCTCCCGCCAGTTCCAGGGTCACGCCCTCCACCACCATGCCGAACGGATCGAAGCTGATCAGCAGCAGTTCATCCAGACGGTCGCGCTGTGCCGCGCGCAGTTGCGACGCCAGTTCGAACGGCCCCAGGCAACGACCATCGGGCCGTCCCTGGCCGAACCATTCCTCGCGCACCCAGTTCAGTTGCGGGAAGTCCCCGGCCAGACGGGTGAATCCGGCGCGTACCGCTTCGGGCAATCCAGGTTGGGCCGGCAGGTTGAGGTGTCCCTTGACGTCGCCTACCTGGCGAATATCGGTATTCAGCGGAATGCTCAGCGGCAGCCATTCCTGCGCCGGATCACCGCCCAGCGCACCGCGACGGAACGCGGCCTTGCCGGTCGGCCGGCAGAGCAGCGCCAGGGCGCCGTCGGCAAGGGCGAAGCCGGACTCGCTGTCCACTTCCAATCCCTGGCTGGATTCGCCGCGCACGACCAGGACGTTGCGATAGCCCTGGTCGCTGGCGAGGGTATCGACCACGTAGAGGGCGCGGGCCAGGCTCGAGTCGGTGAGGTCGAAGACATGCGCGCGATTCGCGCCGAGGACCTTCTGCAACGGATGGCCGATCTTCGGCGCCATGATGTCGCGGTTCTCGATCAGATGGTCGGGAGACAGGGCGAGGCCGACGATCAGGTCGATCTCCTCGGGCTTGACCGCCGCCTCGTCCAGGGCTTCGCGAACCGCCGGCAGCAAGCGCTGCATCAGCATCTCGTCGCCCTGGGCGCGAGGGCGTTCGCCTCCCAGCGGCCCCTCCAGACACACATAGGATGGGGGCAGGTTCACCCCCACAGCCTGAATCAACATGCCCGTTCCTCCGGAAGGTTGTCGTGATAAAGGGTGTCGGCCAGGTGGCGCAGCTCGGCGCGCGCCAACTTGCCGTTGTCGTTGCGCGGCAAGGCCGGCAGCACATGCAATTGGCTGGGCAGCATGTGCGAGGGAATCTGTTCGGCGAGATGCTGGTCGATGCGCTGCGCCAGCAGGATCTGGTTGTCGTCCAGCGGAGTGGCCAGGGTGACGAACAGGGTCGGACGCAAGCCGTCGTGCAGCCGGCAGGTAGGAACCAGAACCGCCTCGCTCACTTCCGGCAGATGACGGCAGATCGCCTGCTCGACCTGGGTCGGCACCACCCAGCGGCCATTCACCTTGAACAGATCGTCTTCCCGCCCACAGTGACGGTAGGCACCCGACTCGTCGCGCTCGAACAGGTCGCCGGTGCGGTACCAGCCACCTGCGAAGCGCGCCTGCTGCTCTTCGCTGGCCCGCCAGTAACCCGGACTCAGCCCAGGGCCACGCACCAACAGCACGCCTTGCCGGCCCGCTTCCTCGATAGTGTGTCCTTCGCGGTCCACCAGCCGGCACTCATAGCCAGGCAACGGCAGCCCGGTGCTGTCGGCACGCGCCTGGCCCGGGCGGTTGGCGAGGAACACATGGCCGACCTCGGTAGCCCCGATGCCGTCGCAGATCTCCAGCCCGTGCGCGGCCCAGAATTCGAACTCGCCGCGCGGCAGCGGCGAGCCGGCGGAAAACGCCAGGCGCACGCTGCTCAACAGCTCCCTGGCCTGCGCACGCAGCGAGGCATAGATGGCCGGCACCCCAAACAGGACCCGGGGGCGGAAGGCGACCAGGTTCTCCAGAACCCGCTCCGGGCTCGGCCAGGTATCGTCGAGCAGCGCCGAGGCTCCGCTGAACCAGGGAAAGAACAGGCTGTTGCCCATGCCATAGCCGAAGAACATCTTGGGAATCGAATACAGCCGGTCTCCCGCCTGCAATGCCAGCAACTCCGTAGCGAACGCCCGGCAGAAACCGAGCGTGTTGCGCAGGCTGTGCATCACCCCCTTGGGCGCCCCGGTGGAACCCGAGGTGTATTGCAGGAAACAGGCTGCCGCCGGGTCCTGGCGATGGAAGGCACTCCAATCGAGGTCCGCAGGACCGACCAGCGCGTCCAGCGAGAAATCGTCGAGCAAAGGGCGTCCGGCGGCCGCACGCAAGGTCAACGGCGCCAAAGGACCGCTCAGCGACGGTGCATCGGCTTCACGCACCACCAGGCTGGCCTGGCAGTCGGCAGCGATATCGGCCAGGGCCTGCTCGCGGGACTTGGGATTGATCACGGCGGGAATGGCGCCGACCGCGATGCAGGCCAGGAACAGGCAGGCCAGCGAAGGCGAGTCGTTCAACGCCAGCACCACGCGATCGCCGGGCTTGAGCAGGCGGGCCAGTTGGCTGGCCTGGGAGAGAATGTAGGTCCGGCATTGCAGCCGGCTGAGAGTCTGGCCCCGATAGTGATAAACGGCGGTATCGGGATCGAAATCGAGGCGGAACAGAACCTCGGTCAGGTTGGCCAATGTGGACATGACAGAACGTTCCCTCTTCAGCGATATGCATCCGAATCAGGAGATACCTGAGCCAGAGCGCTTGCTTTGTCAGGAACGGGAAACTAGCGGCGCTGGGCGAAGCGCGATATTCGGAGTCCGAACGAAAAAGTTTCGGGGAGAAGAACCACGGGCTTAGTAGGCCGCGGCAATCGGCGCTATCCAAACCGCGAGAAATTTGGCACACCCACCGGACTGCGCGGGATCCGAGAACGGCAACCAAGCAAGAAGGGCGGCAGCCTCTTTACGCAAGACCCCACTGGCCAGACAAAAACCGTTACAACCCTTGCTCGAGGCCTCGTCAGAACCCATGAGATGGCAAACCAATGACAACCCACTTTGCTCGGCAAATCGCCTCCCAGATCTCACAGTTCGAGGCGCTCGGCCTGGGCCCCAAGGGGGCGACGGCATGCCTGGAAGCGGGCGGCCATCCATCCGGCCGATAGCGCTCCACCCCGTCTCGCCTGCCATTTGCAGGCCTCCCTGTTGAAATCCCATTGCGTAGTACACTGGGCGAGCCCGCCGAAGAGGACACCTACATGCCCCATAGCTACAGGAAAATGGAATCGCCGGTCGGGACACTGACCCTGGTAGCCAGGGACGATGCCTTTCTGGTCGCGATTCTTTGGCAGCATGAGCGTCCCAACCGAGTACCGCTGGACGAGATGCGCCTCTCCGAGGACAGCTCCCTCCTGGCGGAAACCGAACGCCAGTTGCGGGAATATTTTTCCGGCAAACGTTCCCGGTTCGAACTCCCGCTCGACTTCCAAGGTACCGAATTTCAGAAAAAGGTCTGGTCCGCCCTGCTCACCATTCCATTCGGCGAAACCCGCAGCTATACGGAAATAGCCGTGCAGATCGGCAGCCCCAACGCAGTACGGGCGGTTGGAGCCGCCAACGGACGAAACCCACTGTCCATTGTTGCACCTTGCCATAGGGTGATCGGAGCCTCTGGCGGCCTCACCGGTTTCGCCGGTGGGTTGGCCGCCAAGCAGTGGTTGCTGCGCTTGGAAACCCGAGGCAGGACACCGGACCTGTTGAGCATGATCGAGGACGAGTGAGCTGCCGCTTGCCCTCGCGCCCGGTGTTCAGCGGGAAAATCCTCGCCTTTTGCCTTGACCCGACTGCAGCGGGGGCATTTCAGATCGAAGACCGACGGCAACTGAGCGCAACTCGTTCGTAAGTCAGATCCTTGTTCCTGGGCGGCAACTGATAGTCGACGGAACAGGAGCCATCGCTCCAGCGAATGGACAGGCGCCCCTGGTCCTCGATACCGAACACCAGCAAACGGGACAGGTTGTCGACCATTCCCACGACCCGCTCTTCCTTGTCGTATGCCTGTGCACCGAAGGGAATCTTTCCTCCAGACTCCATGCTCAGGTCGAACTGCACCCGCCGACCGGACTCCGCGGAGAAACGCTTGGCAACCACGGCGCCCCGGGTCGGCACGGCCATTTGCGTGCTGTCGCTGATCTCGGTATCGCTTCCAAGGGTATTGGTATCCAGGTTCACCCAGTTGTAACGATAGGGTTGCATGTAGGGGAGCACGGCATAGCCACGGCCGTCGGTGCGAACCGAAGAGTAGCCGTCGAGGCCGACGCCGCCGACCTCCGGAACCTCCACCAGGCCGAACGTTTCCCCCACCGGCTGGCCGAAGGTCACTCCCCCCGGATGCACCACTACCGAACCGCTTGCTCCCAGGTTGATCTGCTTGTTGTCACGCCCCTGGCTGTAATTGGCGGACAACTTGGCCTTGGACGTGTCCCAACCCAGGCCGACGCTGCCGGAGTTGCCGCCGTCCTTGCTGTAGTTGGCCTGTGCGCTGTAGTTGAACGCATTGGCTTCATCCAGGTATCCGGAGATACCGGTGTTCAGACTCGAATCACCATGCTGTGAACTCACGGCATTGGCATATACCTGACTGGAGCGTGCGCTACCGCCCAAGGGGATGCTGACGGAGGCCGTGAACTGGGTATCGGAGCGCCCGAACGACCCCGTCTCCTGGGTACGGGAAACCGCCAGGCTGTAGCTCGCGCGCTTGATGCCGCTGCTGAAGCCGAACTGCACGCGACGGCTGCTGCCGGGGCGATTCCAATATGTGGTTTCGCCCGCCGTGAGATAGAGCGAACTGCGTCGGAACAGCGTCTGGTTCACCGTCAGGTCTATGCGGCTCTTCTGCCGACTGGAACTTGAGCCATAGAGGTAGCTCTCGTCGGACATGTCGTCGATATGCTGGCTGAGAGTACGGTAGCCTTCCGTGGAATAGCGATAGCCCACCACGGTAAAGCTGGTTTCGGTGGCGTTGATGGTCTTGGAATAGAGAAGCCGCAGACTCTGCCCCTGGTTGCGCCCACCCCGTCGCGTGCGGGACTGGCTATGGGTCACGTCCGCAGAAAGACCGCCCAGGGGCGTGTTGAAGCCGAGGCCCAGGTTGGTGGCATTGTACTTCTCGGCAGCCAGCAGGCCGCCAAAGCCGGTAACCCTGTCGGACAAGCCATACACAGCCGATCCCTGGAGCAGGTTGACCGACGGCTGGCCGTCATTATGGTATTCACCGGCGGCCAGGCCATAGCGCAGGTTCCCCTTGCGGGTCATGACCGGCAGGTAGGAATAGGACTGCTTGAAGGACCGCTGGCGTCCGTCCGCCTCGATGATCTTGACCTCTAGGTCGCCATTGGAGCCGCTGGGATAGATGTCGGTGATCTCGAACGCACCGGGCGGTACGTTGGTGGAATAGATCACGAAGCCATTCTGGCTCACCTCGACCGTCGCATTGGTTTCAGCGATACCGCGCACCACCGGGGTATAGCTGATCTCGTTGTCGGGCAGCATGCCGATATCGGATTGCAGTTGCACGCCGCGCATACGCACGCTCTCGAAAGCATCCCCCTGAGCGGAGGTATACAACTCACCGAGGGACAAGGTCCCCTTCAGGGCACGAATGTCACGTTCCACATAGGTACGGTTGCTACTGAACTTGTTGCGCATGCCGGTACCCCCGCTCAGGGAGGAGTCGTTGCGCAGACGCCAGCCAAACAGGTTGAAGCCATTGCGCAGGCCCAGGTAGCGGTAATCGCTGTTCTGGCCAAAATTGGTGTTGCGCGTGAAGTTGGCCTGGTAGTTGGAAAACAACGCGGTGACACCGTCATCCCAAAGAGAGGGATCCACATAGCCACGCGAGTGCCGCTGTACATACAGCTGTGGAATGCTGACCAACAGGGAAAGACTGTTGACGTCGAACTCGACGGATGCACCAGGGATGAGTTCGGCGACATTCAGGGGCGTATTGTTTTCCAGGTTGGCCGGAATGAGCTTGTCCCGAGTCAGCCGGGCGATATCGACCCCAATCTCCTTGAGCAGGCCCATCCGAATGATCGGGCGAACGCTTCCGGTGTCGGGATCGGCACTGAACACGACATCTTCGCGTCGGATCATGATCTGGTTCAAATGAATGTCGACGCTGTAAGTGCCGGGGGACACCGAGTTGCCGTTCTCGAAATACTTCAGTTCAACGGGCGCCCCGCCCTCGTTGTTCAGGAACTCGGCGTTGAATTCCACCGCGAAGGTTACGGCAGGCAAAGCCAATCCTAAGGCCACGAGACAGGAAGACCTGGAATAGACGGACACCTCGAAGTCGAACTTTTTCCTAAATATGGCCACGCGAATATTCCTTGGACTAATTTCCGACAAACCGGAAACACCCATCCATAGGGGAAGTTAAGAGCAGATCTTCTGCTCTTCTGCTCTTCTGCTCTTCTGCTCTGCTCTTCTGAGCGTCAGTCGGATAAGGAGCTGGAATGTTTATCGAGTCCGCCATAGTCATTTACGCTCTGGAACTCGATATTTCCAGAAACGCCGGGGGGAGTTCCCTTGACTTCGAATCGGCGACTCGACTTCGGCGCGACCATGTCGGCATCAACGACATAGGAGGCATTGCCAGCTTTTAATTTCACGTTAGCGAAAGAGACATGAAACGCAGTATCGTTGGAAACTTCGACAACCGACTTTCCACCCTGCCGGACAAGACGCCAGTTCAACTTTCCAGGCGCTTCGGCGGAAGTTCCCGATAAGTTATCAGGGCGGTAGAAGACCTTGATACGCTGGCGCAAAGCTATCTGCAACGTATTAGCCGACGCAGATTTTTGTGGAATTTCCTGGACGTTCAGACGGAATACGGATTCCCTGTCGCTCGGCAAGCCTTCCCCTTGAAACAGGATACGCAGGGTTTGCTGCTTATTGCCTCCCAAACGACTGAGGGCAGGCGTGATGACAAACGGAACCTCACGTTTATCTGCCCCATTATCAGCCTCTACCCAGGATTGAATCATCACGTCATTGGAAGCCTGGTTCCTGACCAGGATTGCAGCCTCCTTGGCAGGCGCCTGCAGAACGACCCGGGTTCCTCCCAGCGTGATTCCCGCATTGGCAAGGGTGGAAAAAAGCAAAAGGATGCCACCCCAGATAACTCTGGAAGAAAATGGATATTTCATGATGAACTCGCACCTTATGGAACGGGGTATATACATACCCCGCCCATGTAGCAGAACTTAGTTGTATTCCAGGGTGAACGGCAAGGAGCCGTTGGCAATACCTGCCGTAGCGGCCGCAGCGCCAGACTTGACGTAAGCAGCCCGCAGATTCAGATTGGCGCTGTAGACGGTGATGTCATTGCCTTCGCCATCTTTTTCAATATTGGAATTCAAGGGAGCATTAATGGTCTCGTTCGCCGACAGGTTCAGCAGCTTGCCATCGGAGCCATAGATGCCAATACCGACGCCAGTGGCAGTGGAGTCTTTACCAAGCTTCAGCAGGCTTTCGTTGTGCGAATCGATGCCGGTACCGGACATCGGGTCGAACTTCAGCTTCACGGTGGTCAGACCGGTACCGGTCTTGCCGCAGTCCAGGTTCAGGTTCAGGCTGGTACCACCAGCGATGCTGCCGCCCGCGGTGCCGCCCAGCGAGTCGATGCTGATCTTGCCGAGGCTTACGTCGATGGTCTGGTTGCCCGCTGCACCGCCAACGGTGGTGCCAGCACCACCAGTGATGCTGCAAGCGGCCGCGGTGATTTCACCTTTGAAATTGATGGTGCCGTCTGCCGCCATGGCATTGCCGACGACCAGGCTGGCTACTGCGGCAGCCAGAATGCTTTTCATGGAAATGGACACGATTGAGCTTCCTTTTGACAGTGAAAGTGTTGCGATTTTTGAACTCTATAAGAGCCAGCAACATTCTCCGAAAAGCCGAATAGAACGACAACGAAGCACTTCCCAGGCAATCGTGTGAAATCTCCCCAGTGCTTGTATGACGTTTCCTACAAGCGACAAAAACCTCGTAGTTAAAAACCCTCCGACACCACAAGCTCGCTGCCACTAACAGCCAAAGACAATGAACGATCCGAAAGAAGCGCCATCAACTTCGATAGCGCCTCTTATATAGAAGGATGAAAAGGCAAGGCAAATCAAAGCAAATCCAGCGAGTACCCACTTACCCCATTATCCCAATAGCAGACGCGGAGCTTACGGGATCGAGAAATCCATGCTGGTGAATAGATGCGATTCAGGTTATGGAGAAACCTGAACAGCTTCTGAAACCTCTATCTGGTCCGATCTCTAGAGCTTTGCCAATTCGGTTGAGATACTGATTTCGAACGCACTTAGTTTGCCTTCCAATGAAGAGACCAGATTGGCTATCCGCTCGGAAGACTCCGATGGGTTCTGGCAAGCCTTTTCAAGGCAGGAACAAGACTCGACCAATAGGCTGCTGCCCACCACCCTCGCAGCCCCTTTTATCCTGTGCGCAAGTTCGGCCACTCCTTGCATGTCTGCGAGTTCAAGCAATTCCGCCAACCGAGTACGATCATCCCGACTGCTGGCCAATAAAGTTTCCAGCAACCGCTGCAATGCAGCCGGCTCGCCGCCGGTAATGGCCTCCAGCGAACGAATGTCGAAAAGACTTTCCATCGGCGATTCCGAACCAAGCTCTTTCATACAGACTCCATCGATATGCTTAAAGGAAGGTCACTGCGCATTGCGCTGTCCCGCCTGCGGGACTCCAGGCATCCGTAGAACGACAAGGCCGTACATGCCGTCCGGGCCAGTTATCCGCAAGCAGCATAAGGGAATTGCCTCCGCCTCTGCCGTCCAAACAGGGGAGCATCGCTTGTTGCGCCTCATCGAACGGCCCCAAACGGCCCTGGAAACGCTCATGGCCGGCACGGAGTCTACCTTTGCCAGCCGACCGCAGCCGGCCCGACCGCTCGTTTCGGGGAGGGAAACTCCTACGGTAAGTCTGTGCGAAGAGGCGTCATCGGTTGCGACCGCCTGACGGTTCGAAGCGAACCTGGCAGTGGAGCCATCGCTGCGACACGCGAACCTGGGTTACGCGCATGTGTTGGAAAGCGACGGTCGCAACCAGGGTTTGATGAACCACTATTGGCGTGCACAGGCATACGAGGAAGACGCAGGGAACACCTGGTTGAAAACCAACTCTAC
Organism: Pseudomonas sp. YA1; assembly: GCF_058680555.1. Taxonomy (NCBI): domain Bacteria; kingdom Pseudomonadati; phylum Pseudomonadota; class Gammaproteobacteria; order Pseudomonadales; family Pseudomonadaceae; genus Pseudomonas; species Pseudomonas sp. YA1. The sequence goes on along the minus strand of NZ_JBZWBG010000014.1, from coordinate 9,144 downwards.
CGATCATCGAGCAGCGAGGGTTCTATCTATGGCACAACCATTGGACGGCTCGCACGACGCGGACCACCCGAAGGCCGAAAAAACGGAAGGAAAGGTGCCATCGGTCAGCGATCCCAGGGCGCTTGCCCATCTTCTGGAGTTGATACTGTCCACCGCCCAGGCCGGTCTCGCCTTTTCCAAGGACCGCTTCGACATCGGACGCTTTCGCGCGCTCCAGCATGCCGTCGCCGAATTCATCGCCAGCGACCAGGGGGTAGCGTACGAACGGGTCGAGAACTGGATCGCCCTGGACAGCCACTACCCGACCCCGAAACTGGACGTCCGTGCGTTGATCCTCGACTCGCAACAGCGGGTCCTGCTGGTCCGCGAGGCCTCGGATGGTCGCTGGACCCTACCGGGCGGCTGGTGCGACGTAAACGAGTCGCCGGCAGATGCGGTAGTTCGCGAAACCCAGGAAGAGAGCGGACTGGAAGTCCGAGCGATACGCCTGTTGGCATTGCTGGACAAGCACAAGCATCCCCACCCTCCCCAACTGCCGCATGCGTTGAAAGCTTTCTTCTTCTGCCACGTCACCGGTGGCAGGCTTCAGCAACAAACGGACGAAACGTCGGCGGCCGAGTACTTTCCGGTGGACGCCTTGCCGCCGCTTTCCGAGCACCGGGTACTGGCCTCGCAGATCCAGACGTTATGGCAGCGAATCCGCGCAGGAACGCCAGAGGCGCTTTTCGACTAGGCTGCAGACCTCATGGAGTCATCGCGCGGCAGACGGCCTGACCCCAACGGCGTCCAGCAGGCGCACTCGGCAGATCGACCGACCAGTCGATAAGCGCTTGCCGCCCTCCACCATCGCCGGCAGCTTGACGCCGCCAACAGCGGCGCAGCGTGCCTTCCGACCAGTAAAGCCAGCCCGTCGTTCTCGTTCGAATGCTTGCCGGAGCGCACCCGAGGCACCAGCCGCCCGACCATCCCGAACGTGCAAACTCCGAGCGAGTTCCCCCCGCTTCGTCCATAGCTCATCCGTGCTAGTCGACCCTCACCTTGGGATGCACCTAAGATTCGTCCCTTGGATGACCCTCCGCGGTCGGGAACAAGACATTCAAGGACGAACTCATGGGCAAACCATTCCTTCACGCTCGGCGCTGGCTGCTGCCGCTCACCTTCATCTGCACGGCAACGACTGCGGTCGCCGAAAGCACCGGCGACTACTGGATCGTCTACGGCAAGGGCGAACGCTACAACAACGAGGTATTCGTCGCCAACGCCACCGGCATCTTGCAGCAACCCAAAGGTATCCAGTCGGCGCAGATCATCCAGCTATTCGAAGACCGGTCGATGCCGACGCTGACGGCCTACGAGGTCCAGTTCAAGTGCAAGGAGCGCAGGGTTCGCTTCGACAACGCGCGCGCCATGCGCCGCATCGACAACGTCATCACCAACGTGAAAACCGTCGACGGCTGGATCGACCCGGAGAAATACGATTATTGGCTGCAACGCTCGTTCGCCTTCGTCTGCGCCCCGGCCATCCGCGACAACAACCAGATGTTACCGCTGGGCAAGATGCCCATTGCGCGCATGGTGCAGACCGTCCAGGCAATGTTCGTCGAACTGCAGGGCGTCCAGGCCAAGAAACAGACCATGCGCGATCTGGATGCCATGCTCGGCAACGAGTAGAAATGAAGGAAGGCGGCTTGCCGCCCTCCTCCGGAGCGCCACGGAGCAGGTCAGCGGCATGCCGCTCGCAGCGTCCTGCCGGCCGTAGCCAGCGCCGCGACGAATAGCCAGAATGTTTCTCTATGCGAGGAGCGCGCGGAGCTGCGCGGGGACTTCCATGACTTCGCGGGTATCCGGGGAGACACAGACCTGCGTCAGGCTCGCAGTGAACGCCACCACGTCCGGCGAAAGACGTCCTTCGACTGAAAACGAGAAAGAATGCGTCCCCACGTTCGACACATCCACTCGCAGCGTGAGTTCGTCGTCCCAGGTGACCGGATGCAGGAACTCCAGGGAGAACGCTCTCGCCGGGGGAAGAATCCTGAAACCCAGGAGGGTTCTGAGCCCCGGGCCTCCCAGCCAGACCCCGAGCGCCTCCTGCACCGCTTCCAGCACGAAGTATGAAAAACGTGGCGTATAGACGATCCCTTCGGGATCACAGTCGCCAAACAGTACCGTTCTTTTTATGAAAACCGGGGTCGGCATCGCGTCACTAATCCAGTCGCGAGGAAAGGAGCTTCACTCTATGAAAGTCCAGGCCCACTGACAAATCCTCGGATAGCCATGCACCTGTTCACCAGGCTGCATGGAAGCAGACTGGCAGGCACACGACTGTGGTTGCCAGTGCCGATATAACTGGCGAAAGCACGAAACCAGCCGCTCGTTCTGGCGCGCTGTGGATCGGATATCCGGACTCCAGAAACAGAAAAGCCCACCTCGAGGGCCTCGGCTCGTTGAACCAGGATGGGGCTCGGTAGAAATGGTGTTGGCACGACAACTCATTGCAGCATGAACAGATAGGCCACCTTCGGGTGGCCCATCTATTAGAGAAATTACCAACTGCGGATTTTATTGGCAGTATCGCTCCTTCCCCTTGCGTTCAAACGAACACTAACGCGCTGGTTTGTATCTGAGCTGGAACCAACTCACCCGTCGGCTCTAGCAATGGCACTAATCGTGAATGTCCTTCCCGCAGCCTATCGTGCAAGCGGTTCAGTGCATCCACATCGTCAACGCCATCACGTGCCTCAGCCCAGAGCACAAGTCTACCGGCATCGTCCGCCGCAAGTTTCACCGGTGCCAAGGATGAGAATGGAGAGTTCACTTGTAACAATTGCAAGATCACACCCAGCGGTAACCCTGAAGGCACAAGTCCCAACTCAACGGCGAAAAGCCAACCGCCCTCGAGGCGCTCCATAACCAGTTCCGGTCCCTCTGCCGGTTGCAGCCGCAACGTGGCATCGTTGCTCGAGGGAAGTCTCAAGCCCCACTGTGCCAGCCATGTATCAATCATGTGAACTCCTTATTCCGCCAAGCCTTAGCCATCTCAACGGTAGTCGAACTCAAGGGTTTGCCGAAACGCAGGAAGCCTCGTGCCGAGTAGTTGTCGACGATATCGTTCAGCGCTTGATTGATTTCCGCCGGACTGGTGGCATGCAGTAGCTGCTCCTCCGCCCGACGTAACAGAGCTACGTTGGAATCCGGCTGGCCAGGGCGATACAGAGAGGGGAAGATAACTTCCTTACGAATGTTCTCGGCAATAACCGCCACTTTGCGGCGCTGCGCCTCTGCTAACGCAGCGGCGAGCACCGGCGACTGCACCGTCTGCCCGCGCATGGCATCGAGTAACTGCTGATGATCAACGTTATCAGCATGGTTTAACTCAGCTGCCAACCATGCTAGGCGTTCCGGAGTATCTGCCAGCGCATCGAGTCGCTGAAGAGCGGAGCGCATAGCCTCGTCCAACTTGAGCCTACCCGCCAAGCCATTGGCGCTAACGATAGCGACAGTCAGCTCGGTGAACGTATCCCGCGCCTTCTGGCGAAAAGCCACCGCCCCGTCTGTGATCTCCGGGTTCTGTTGAGCAACACTGGTGAGCATACTGTCATCAAGTGCCAGCAGCGCCTCGTCGAGAGAAGCGAAGGTATGACGCTCTGAAGCCTGAAGACGTTTCTCCAGATGTTCACCGACTCGCTCCTGGAGGCGCTCCTGAAGATGCGCCTTTATCTCGTCCGGCATGGTGAAGTTCAAGGTGCCACCGAGCATGCCACTGAAATCACCGCGCTCGCTCTTCAACGGCACCACAACGGTTTGCTCGCGCAATTCCTCCAGGCCCTCGAGCTGCAGCATTTCGCGCGCCTGCAGGGCAGGCACCCCGACGACCCAGCCCTTGAGCGCGCCGCCCCTAGTACCTCGGTCGGGCGCTACCTCCCCAGCTTCGCCCTCGAACTCAAGGATCAGGTTGTCGTTGCGCCGCAGTGGCCCGCTGTCAAAATGCTTGTCGATCATCTCAGGGACCGGCACGTTAATCATCACCCCGCCATCCTGGAATTCTGTCCACTCTACGCCGGCCTGGTACGGCTGATCACTCAAGCTGACCTTCTGGAACACTCCCGGGAAGGAACCGGAGATATGGGCCGCCTGGGCGACCTCCAGATCCGGTGTGTGACTGGCATTGAACACCACTAATTGCGGACGCCCCTCGAACATGGCCGTACCTGTGATGTTCAGCGTCTTAATCTGGGGAATGTAAGCACTCAACCGATCTAGATCGCCAAAGGTGACTCCGGAGCCGGACTGCAATCTGCTGGCGATGGCGGCAACGGTCGGCTGGCGTGCAACCTCTGGGTGCGTAGCGATCTGTCCGAGCACGGCCTTGCGTGTCTCGTCGCGCAATAGGCGTTCTAGGGGCTCAGCCCGCGAATCTATGCGTGGGAGTACATTGAGCAGCAACTCAGAGAAGCCGCCGATCTTGTTGCCCAAGCCCTTTTTCAGCGATGCGCCGATCTCGCTGCTAATGTGTTGGAACAGCTTCAGCTTCTTGTTCGAGCTGTCGAGCAGCGAAATAAGATCCATCTTGTCGGAAAGGGTCTTGAACGCCGCCGGGCTCATACCTGAGGCCAAAAGGGCGGCGGTGATGCCGCCAGCGGACGAACCGGACATGCTGCGGATGCCATCGAGCATGCCTTTCTCTTCTAGCGCCAGCATTGCTCCCGGGTATGCCGCACCTTTGGCACCACCGCCGCTTAGGACCAGACTGGTCAATGGTGGCCGACTGAGCTGCAGCTCGGTGACTCCGTTCTCAAACTGGCGCAGAGTGATCTGTCGCGGTCCTGCCGAGTCAGTCAGGGTACGGGACTCCCCTTGCCCTTGGGGACTGCTGAAACGCACGTCGCTAACGCTTTCCGGCAACTTCCCGGAAAGTATTCCCGGCGTGCTCTTTAGGGCAACCCCGAGACCTTGCCCTGAAGGTTCCTGACGCAAGCTGGCGGACTTATGCGCTGCCTGCGAGGGGGTTTCGACAGGCTCCTGATTCAGCGAGGAGGCAGTAGCCCCCAACGATTGGATATGCATGTTCGCTCCTTGAAATACCGAGGGGTTCGGAGCAAATATTAGGAAAACCGGTCATAAGGTTTTGCCAGTTTCGGACGTTTTTTTATCAGTTCGGACTGGCCTGCCCCCCCAGTTTTAGTACCGCTGCCTAGTTAGTAGGCTATGGGGTTGATATCAACTTTTCCTGCTTCAGCTGCTGCTGGTTGGTTCGCCACTTCGCAGCAAGCTCTGCCGGGGAGAGATTGCCAATGGCGCTGTGTGGTCGGTGCTCGTTGTAATCCCGCCAAGCCGCGATACGGATTCTGGCTTCGACCAGCGAGCTGTGCTCATTGAGGCATTCGCCCCGGAACTTGCCGTTGAATGACTCGATGAAGGCGCTCTGCGTGGGCTGGCCAGGCTGAATCAGCTTCAACTTGATGTCACGCTGACAGGCCCACTGATCAAGCGCCTTGCCGGTGAACTCGGGCCCTGGTCGGTGCGGATCGCCTGCGGGTAGCCACGAAACCGCGCCATCTCGTCCAGCGCCCGCGTGACACGAAAACCGCTGATACCGTACTCCACCAAGATGTCGACCGACACCTTGGTGAAGTCATCGACCACCGTCAGGCATTTGATCCGTCGCCCAGTGCTGAGCGCGTCGAAGACGAAATCCATCGACAAGACCTGGTTCGGTGCGCTCGACAGGCTCAGGCATTCGCGCGCCACCGCGACCCTCCGCCGCCTCACCATCAAGCCGGCGGCTCGGTACAGCCGGTAAATCCGCTTGTGGTTGACCTGCACGCCACAGCAGGATGTGCAGGCGGCGTTAGCTACAGCGTCGATACTCCTGGGCCAGTTCCACCAGTTGGGCGTGCAGCTCGGTCGGTACACTAGCCTCGACCCGCTTGAGGAAGTCGAGAAGAACGCTTCTGCACTGCCGTCTCCTGCTTGGAAAACGGATTCTACTAAGTTCAGCGTGGTACTGAAATCGGGGGGCAGGTCACAAGGCATCACTGAAATCGGCTGCATGGCCCACGCCCGGCGCAAGTTCTTTGATTTGCACGTGGCGAACAAAAGTCAGCTGGCTGAACAGGCCCTGCACTCGATCAGCGGCTTGTACGAGGTCGAACGTCAGGCGCGGGACATGAGTGATGAAGAGCGCTGGCGAATACGACAAGAATTGGCGGTGCCGATCCTCAAAAAACTGCATGACTGGATGTTGGCTCAGCGAGACCTGGTGCCCAATGGATCAGCCACGGCCAAAGCCCTCGATTACAGCCTGAAACGCTGGGTAGCGCTGACGCGCTACCTGGACGATGGGGCTGTGCCCATCGATAACAATCAGGTCGAGAACCAAATACGGCCATGGGCGCTCGGGCGTTCGAACTGGCTGTTTGCCGGGTCGCTGCGCAGTGGTAAACGGGCGGCTGCAATCATGAGCCTGATCTAGTCGGCGCGTATGAATGGGCATGATCCGTATGCCTATCTCAAAGATGTGCTGACGCGGCTGCCCACGCAGCGGGCCAGTGAGATCACTGATTTGTTGCCGCATAAGTGGGTAAATAGTCTGGAATAATCCTACAGCCGCTTCTCCATAACGATGGTGCGCTCCGCCCCATGAAACTCGTCGCGGATTTTCTGATAACCCAATGCGGTATAAAACCTTTCAGCTGTAATCGACGATGGCACACGTACAGCTCCAACTCCTGCGCTGGCAGCAGTTGTATGAATGACATCCATCAAATGCCGCCCGATACCGCCTTTCTGGTGAGCTGGGTCAACGAAAACACTTCTGACGACGTCACCGTCGAGACCGGCAGTGCCAATAATGTTTTCGCCCAATAAGGCTACGAAGACCCTACGCTTCGTAAGCTGTGTGGTGATGGCTTCAGGAGAAAAGCTCTGCTCAACCTGAGCGATCACATCAGGCGGATAGTCCTGTGAATTTGACTCACGCAGGGCGGCTATAACTACGCAGCTTATCGCTGCTGCATCTCTGCTCGTGGCGGGACGAACGTGGCATTCCATGCTGAGACCTCAATCCTAAAGGATTACAGCTTAGCGCATCGCAATGTGCCTTCCCCGGACGCTTACGAACATCGACACCGCACAGTCGAAGGGCATTACAGCGACCCCGACCCTCGTCATCCGGGACAACCAGACAGGACGAAGCGTGAAGCTTGAAGGCATGGCCGACGAGACCACGTTGCTGTCGGCGATAGACTGGCTAGCCAAGGATCTCTAGCGTCGCGCCAAGAGACTCTTGGCTAAGAAGTCAGCGAGGATTCCAACATCCCTCTTTTGGGCCTCCAGGATGCCCTGCACTTCACCTGGCAGAACCTCGACCTCCTCCCCATCCACAATCTTTACCATTCTCTTGCGGCCGGAGCTGGTGAGGCTAAGCCTCAACTCCATCGCCGGCCGGGCATTGATGTAAATGCTCTCGAGCAAGCGTTCCATGACTTCGACCACTCCTTAATATCAGTTAGCCATCTCCATACAGGGATTATGCCCTCTAGGGCATGAGGGAGTCACCCCTAACGCTGCAAGCAGCAGTTCTGGATACGGACGGGCTGATGGTTTCCTGCTGCCCCATCGCAAGCGATCCTGTCTGCTGTCTATTCCTTCCTCGAACCGGTACAAGCCCGCACCTCTTCATCACTTCCCCAAATGGGCCACCACACCCCCTGGCTATCGGCTTACTCTTAGTACTACTCACTAGCGTGTGCCTGACCTAACCAAGACTACAAAACGATAGGCGGTTCATCTTTCCTCATAACTTGAGGTTACTATTGAGTCTCATCCAACCCTCAGGGTTAAGGAGATTGGAATGCTTATTAAAATTCTTCGAATTATATTCTTGTTGCCTATAGTTGGTTTGGCACAGCAGGCTGCTGCCTCCCCGCCCGCAGAGTCACACTCGGAACAATCTGAATCTTCGTGTATCGATGTCCAAGTCAATGGAGCACGTAGCCTGTCTTATAACTGCATGGCTCAGCAAATGACTCCACCCAAAGAGGATCCTCGGCGTCGGAACCCTACCTTGAACTCCACATTAGCGTCTGAACGCGCCACTCGCCTGCCACCCACACAGACAGGACTTTTTACCAGCCTTCATCAACGTGCCATATCGAACTCGAAAGACTAGCCCTCAGCCAAACGACTTCCAGCCTATGCAGGGCACTCTATAGAGTGCCCTGCAGCACATTCACAAGCTGAACACCTTGAAATAAAATCCTACTAAGGCGCATCCTTAGTTCAAAACCACATTTATTATTCCTGACACATTCTGGACCTCGCCATACACTGCCCGCCCATCACGATAACTGTAGCTCATTATCACTGGAATCGTTGTTTTGAATGCAGTGCAACTGTAGTTTACAACAACAGATCCGCCATATGGCTCAACACCCAATTGAATGTCGGTCGGGCCGACCCATGACACATTACACCCTTGAGATGAATTCCCGGGTGTATTGTAACCAACACATCGTAGATCTGATGTTCCCCTGCTAACACCGTCTGGATAGAAATTGGCATAACGTGGAGCATAAAGATTTGCCCGGCAAGATGTTGTAAATTTCCTATCTCCGCTGGCAGAAACAGTGACCGTTCCTGGTGAAGGCATTGCCGAAATGATCATCCTTTGCAGAGGAGGGAGTGTAGGCGCTCTTTGACTCGACTTCATATTACTTGGAAGAATCGAACAAACTACAACATCTTCAACATCCACACCCTTTGAGACTTCCCCCAGACTTGTTATTTCAACTCCACCCTGCGCCCGACATATCTCACTTCCATCATTTGAGCCCTCATCAGCACACGCGAAATTGCTAGCCACCAAAAGCACAGCCGACATAACAAGTGATTTTTTCATTTTCAAAAAGACCTCTCCAGGCTAAAAATTATTAACTCAGTGAATACCCAGCTCATTGGGCGGCTTTCTTATCAGCTTCTCTGATTCAAGAACACGACCTTCAATTGGATCGCAGTTCAGCCGATTTGTAGTGGTCTACTGATCCCGGACACCGATTTAGGCGAGAATCCTCGCCGTGAGAGAGGTGTCTGATGAGCAAGCAACGACGTACGTTTTCCGCCGAGTTCAAACGAGAGGCCGCGGCC